>JAJYGE010000523.1 GCA_021785155.1 Planctomycetota bacterium | reverse complement strand
GCCCTTTACTGAAAATCAAACGTACTGCCGCCAACGCCGGAAAAATTGACACGCTGTTAGCCAGCAAATTCTGCAATTATCTGCGTCAAAATTATCCTTATTCCTTTGACATGACACCGGTGAACGCCAATATTGATCCGACGGAGGATTTCTTATTTAACAAAAAAAAGATCGGAGCGTATTGCGAGTATTTTGCCTCGGCGATGGTCATGTTTTGTCGGAGCGTACAAATTCCCGCGCGCATGGTATCAGGATTTCACGGCGGAGATTACAACCCCGTGGGCGGATATTATGTCATTCGGGAAAAATTCGCCCACGCCTGGGCGCAAGTCTGGATTCCAAAGCGCGGATGGGTCATGTTTGATCCATCGCCCCCCAGTTCGCTTACGGAGGTTCAGGGCAAAATGACTTGGGTTACCGAGGTGGCAGATTTTTTCCAGTGGCTGCGACTGAAGTGGCTGCACAATATCATCACGTTCAACCAGGCCATGCGCAAAGCCATTATTGCGAAAATTCTGACTTTTGCGAAAGCGGTGATGCAAACCATCAAGCATTATGCCAGCGCAATTGGCAACCGCGTGCAGCAATTTTTTAAAGGCGTGGCCATGGATATCTGGATGAAAATCCTCATGGGTATCGCCGCCGCCGGATTTATTCCGCTGGGCGTTCTGATTTATTCCCGATGGAAACGTCGCGGGAGCGTAGCGACCAAGGCGGTTCACATGATGGACCGTAAAGTTCAACGGCGAATGCTGCGAGAATTGATATTTATTGATCGACTTATGAAGCTCCTGGGCCGCACCGGAGTCGTCCGTGAGGCGGATCAAACCCCGCGGGAATATGTTCAGACGGTTGGACAGAAAACCGGGTTGGACCTTGCGGAAGCCTTAAGGGTAGTAAGCGCGTTTTACGATATTCGCTTTGGCTCCAACCACATGTCTCCCCAGCTTGCCGGTGTCATTAAACAGGATATAGCCGCAGTGGAACAAAAAATCCGCGAAAGTCGCCGCCGCAAATGATGCCAGAACACGGTCAGAGTTGCTCCCTTGCTGCATGAATCCGCTGTCGGGATTATAATCTTACAGCTATGTGGTGCTGATACTTGTAGTTGATGGGTCAGCACCGCGGAAGACTGCGGGTACAATATCCGGCAGTATTGGAGTTTTCCGTATGCCCCGAAATCCGGCCTGGGCCAGAGCCATGATTCATTCACCGGGGCTGTTTGCCGCTGTGGTCGATGCCACAGGCCACATTCTTTACGTTAATGATGCAGTTGCTTCAGCTTGTGGCTGCGGTGCTGATGCGTTGCTGCGGCAACCCGCGTTAGAGCGTATTTTATCTTCTGACAATTATCACCGGCTTATTGAATTGGTTGTAAACCCCGATAAGGTCAACGACCCAATACACTTTGAACAAGCATGCTGCTGCAATCAGGAGCATCATCGTATTGTTGCGTATGTTGCCTCACGGCACACGCAGCAGGATACCGATGAACCGATAGCCATTCTCACGGGTTTTGATGTTACGGGTCGAGCACAAATGACCGATGCGCTGCGCCGCAGTGAGGCCCAGATCCGGGCGATTGTTGAAACCGCCGTTGATGCCATTATTACCATTGATGACCGCGGGAATATTGAATCATTTAATCCCGCGGCGGAACGCATTTTCGGCTATACCGCCGCGGAAGCCATCGGACAAAAAGTTGCTTTGCTCATGCCGGAACCATATCACAGTGAACACCATCATTATGTGAATAACTATCTGCGTACAGGTCATGCGAAAATCATTGGTCTGGGGCGTGAAGTTACAGGCTTGCGCAAGGATGGCAGTACGTTTCCGATGTACCTTGCGGTGGGTGAACAGAATACCAGCGATGGCCGACATTTTACCGGGATCGTGCGGGATATTACCGAACGCAAACGCATGGAAGCGGAAATTTTGCACATTGCGGAACGTGAGCAGCGCCGCATCGGGCAAGATCTGCATGATGGGTTGGGACAAATGCTGACCGGGGCCGCCATGGTATCCAAAGCCATTGCGCAACGGCTGAAGAAAAAATCGAAACTCCTGGCCCAGGAGGCGGAAAATCTGACGGCGTTACTCAATGAGGCCATTGTCCAGACCCGACAATTGGCGCGCGGCCTGCAGCCATTGGATCAGGCGGATGAATTTCCCACTGCATTGCAGGAATTAGGTTTTCAGACGGAATCGATACTCGGTATCAGTTGCCGAATTCGAGCCGATGCGTTACCGGATTCATGCTCTCTTTTGGCCGCGACACATCTTTATCGCATTGCGCAGGAAGCCATGAACAATGCGGTCCGGCACGGGCAGGCAAAGAATATTGAAGTCAATTCCAAAACCCTTGGCACAGCGGTACGCCTGACAATCCGTGATGATGGCAGCGGTTTTGCGGAACCACGCGGACGGGGATTGGGATTACGCATTATGGATTATCGCGCCCGAGTAATCGGCGGGCATCTTGATATTCGCAGCAGCCCCGGCACAGGCACCACTGTGGTCTGTTCCGTTGGCGGGCCTGAACCAGCTTTGGAGACCGTACATCATGCCGACTATTCGTCCCCGCTTGAAAAATGTTAAAGTTCTTCCACGCATTGTTCTGGTAGATGATCATCCCGTGGCGCGGCAGGGAGTGCGGCTGCTTATTGAGGCCGCCGGTGATTTGTGCGTGTGCGGCGAAGCACCGGATGCGGATATAGCAATGGATTTGGTTGCGAAACTAAAGCCCGATCTGGTTCTTGTGGACCTGTCACTGAAGGGAAAGCCGGGGCTGGAACTCATTAAAGACCTGAAGGCCCGATATGAAAACTTGCTGATTCTGGTGCTTTCCATGCATGATGAAAGCATGTACGCGGAGCGGGCCTTACGCGCCGGTGCCCGGGGTTACATCATGAAGCAGGAAGCGACAGAAAAAATACTCCTGGCAATCCGTCGAATTCTGGCGGGTGAGATTTATGTCAGCGAAGCCATTGCCGCCCGTGTTCTGCGACAGTTGGCGGTTTCAGGTAATCAACCCTTGAAATCTTCACTGGATCTGCTGACGGATCGGGAATTGGAAATTTTTCAATTTCTCGGTCAGGGAAAGCCCGTGCGGGAAATTGCCAAAACATTGCATTTGAGCACGAAGACCATTGAAGCCCACCGCGAACACATTAAGGAAAAACTTAATCTAGCCAGCAGCAGCGAATTATTGCGCATGGCGATTCAAGTAACAATGGAATCGGACTGAACGCCACGGTTGGCGGATCAGCAGCGGGACCAGAACAACGAACCTCGCTCCCGCGTCGAGCGCATGGATACAATTCCGCATTGCGGGCAGCGTATTGATGCGGTAATCTGACGAAGTCTTTTATGAAAGGATAAGGTTGCATGCGTGATCAGCGTTTAGATAAACTTGCCAAGGTGCTAGTGGGTTATTCGGCATCCGTGAAAGCTGGTGAACTGGTGCGGATTTCCGGTGAAACCATCGGCCTGCCGCTGATTGAAGCCATTTATGAAGAGGTGCTTCTGGCGGGCGGCCACCCATTTGTTTCCATGAGTTCCGATGCGATGGACGAGGCATTTTATCGCGTCGCCAGCGCCCGGCAATTGGAATATGTCTCACCGGTTTCCACATTTATTGTGGAAAATATGCATGTGTCAATCGGTCTATGGGCGGAGGAAAATACCCGCGCGATGACCAATGTGGATCCGAAAAAACAGGCCGCCGCAGCACAGGCCCGCAGGCCCATCAGCAAACGCTTTCTGGAACGTGCTGCCGAGGGCAAACTCAAATGGGTGGGCACACAATATCCCACGCAGGCCAGCGCGCAGGATGCGGAAATGTCGCTG
>JAJYGE010000589.1 GCA_021785155.1 Planctomycetota bacterium | reverse complement strand
ATCTTCCGCCAGCCTCACCGGCAGGCCGGTGGCCTGTGAAATTACCTTGTCGATCCCTCGCAGCAGGCTGCCGCCACCGGCCATGGTAATTCCGGTCTCCACCAGATCGGCGGCTAATTCCGGCTCCGCGCGTTCGAGTGTATGGGTGACGGCATCGATAATTTTACCGATTGGCTCCAGGAGAGCCTCGCGGATTTCCTCGCTGGTGATGATACATTTGCGGGGCAACCCGCTGATCATATCCCGCCCGCGAACTTCCATTGTGGTTTCCGGCCCAACGGTGCTGGCCGAGCCGAGTTCAATTTTTATGCGCTCGGAAAACTGTTCCCCGATCATCAGATTGTATGTTTTTTTCATGTGGTTGATGATGGCTTCATCAAAATTATCGCCGGCGGTGCGGATGGATTCGGAAACCGCCATATCGCCAAGGCTGATAATGGCCACTTCCGTCGTGCCGCCGCCAATATCCACGATCATGCTGGCTGTCGGCTCACGAATGGGCAGCCCGGCACCGATGGCGGAAGCCATCGGTTCGCTCACGAGGTATACCCGACGTGCTTCTGCCTGCAATGCCGAATGAAATACGGCCTGCTTTTCAACGGCGGTAATGCCCGATGGGATGGCAATGACGACGCGCGGACGCACAAACCGGCGTCGGCCATGGACGCGGCGAATAAAGTACGTGAGCATAGCTTCAGTGATTTCAAAGTCGCTGATCACGCCATCTTTAAGCGGCCGCACGGCGGTAATATTTCCCGGAGTTTTGCCAAGCATTTCCTTGGCGACAAGACCAACGGCATTGCCGTTGTGCAAAACAATATTTGTCCCTTTTTTAACCGCCACCACGGAAGGCTCGTTAAGGACAATACCCTGCCCGCGCACGCACACCAACGTGTTGCACGTTCCCAGGTCAATGCCCATATCGAGGGAAAACCAGCCCAACATTGAATCAAAAAACACGCCAAAGCGCTCCGCGACAGAACCTTGAACAGGCCGGTTACGGCAAACACCGCATCCTTGTGCGTCGCCGAACACGGCCCTCCCTGCCCCCTTCCGGCCTGACTATAAGATACCACATTATCGGATTTAGCGATATTGGCGAAAATGGATACCCCGGCATCATCGCCACCTTATCCATGCCAACGCCAAACTCCAATTTGATGGCGATCCGACTCTTCGGAACACATCTATGGCGGCCACTTGCTTAGAAGCCGATCATCGTTTTATATTCAATGGCTATGTAAATCAAGGAACCCAAGGTCGCAAAGAAGCCGATAATGGCCAACGCCGTATATACATTTGGCTGCGGCCGTACGGTAATTCGGGCGGGTGGGTTTACACGTGACATGACGACTCCCGGCAAATCAAAAATCAATTCCTAACCGCACCGCTTCCACGCATTTCCGCGGAAGCAACTGCCTGCGGTATCCGCAGCCGAATTGGCCTGCAGAACAACAACCAACCGCATCATAAGCCGAACACACATCCGACTTAATTTTTGAGGCATCAGACGCCCGGGCCACTCATGACCATTTCGTTCGGGGCAATCGTCGTGCCTGGAGCCTGTAGCGACACGACGCCGACAGATTCAGTGGCGTCGGACTTTTGTACAACCACATCGCCGATATATCGGCCATTGGAATAAATCGTCAAGCGGGTACCTTTGCCCACGCCGTCCCGCGATCCCAGTGAAGCACTGACATAGGTGTGGCCATTATAGCTGGCAACTTTCAGCACCACGCCGTTGACTTGTACCGACGTTGGCACACCCGCCACTGCGGAGGACAACGTGTTGGATGTCGGGCTGGAAGTTTTAGCGGCAACTTCCATCTTGGACATCTGGCGATGCAGAGAAGCAACGCTCTCCTGAAGAACCTGAATGGTCTGCCGGGCGATATTACGTTCGTTGGTCAGTTCGGTGATACGGCGACCAAGTTCAGCATTTTGATTCACATACGTCAGGAGTTTCGGACGCATCCCATTAAGAATGGTATTCTGCCCCGCAACCTGCTTGTTGAGC
Source organism: Planctomycetota bacterium (assembly GCA_021785155.1). The sequence continues at coordinate 1,842 of JAJYGE010000589.1, read as the reverse complement.
GAACTGACCGTGCTGGTTAAATCCGTGATGCTGGTCTGCAACTGGCTTTTCGCCACCCGCAACTGTGCAATAGTTGTCTGGTCATCAGCAAGCTTGGATTGCAAATCCAGAATGGTATTGTTCAAACGACCCGCCTTTTCGGCAGCCGTCTGAAGCGCGGCGGTAAGCTGTGTCTGCAGGTTGGTGTTGGCCTGCTGCAACTGACTGGTCATCGCCTGCGCCACAATCTGCGCTTTTTGCGATGTCGCCACCTGACTGCGATAATTCTGTTGCTTATCGGCAAACAAAATGACCAGAACGGAAAGCACCAGTGCCAGCACAAGCTGCAAGAGCACAAACGTTTTTGTTAGAGTATTCAAGAGGGCCTCCTGTGGGTAAACAAATCCAAATCAGACCACGTCAACTTCATGCCATAGCAAAGACTTTACTCTGACTTTCTCCCGCCGCAATTCCAGAAGTTTAATAGCCAGCGGCAACCTGTCAAGGAAAAAAAGAATAATCGGACGATTCACGGTGGATGGGGTTGCACCCTCGGTGCTGCCATTTATCGGAAAACCGTCGCCCGAAACAACGACTTCCCTGTTCAACCATGCGGCTTTTATGGCTGTGCCATGGTTCTCCCATTATCCGCAACCGCTCTTTATACCAAACCGGGAAATTAAAACTCAAAACATTAAAAATTTCAGCGACCGAAGAAATCGACGCTCCGCGCCAAGGATGATCGCAAGTCGCTGCGCGGCACGATGCGATCAATAAATCCCTTACTCAAAAGGAACTCGGCGCGTTGGAATCCTTCCGGCAATTCCATGCGAATGGTATTGGCGATTGTCCGCGGACCGGCAAAGCCGATCATCGCTTTAGGCTCCGCAAAAATCAGATCTCCGAGCATTGCAAAACTCGCCGTTACGCCCCCCGTCGTGGGATCCGCCAGCACGCTGACGAACAAACCGCCATGACGATGATGTCGGGCCAGGGCGGCCGAGGTTTTGGCCATCTGCATCAGACTAATGGTGCTTTCCTGCATTCGCGCCCCACCGGAACATGAAATAATCACGATCGGCAGATGTTCAGCCGTGGCACGTTCCACCGCACGCGTGATTTTTTCGCCCACCACAGCCCCCATGGAGCCGGCCAAAAACGTAAAATCCATGGCCGCCAGAATGATCGGACGGCCTTTAACAAACGCCCGACCCGTTAACACGCCATCTTTGGAGCCGGTAAGTTTTTGTGCTTCGGCAAGTTGTTGGCGATAGGCCTTTTTAGCTGAAAAGCAAAGTTGATCGGTTGGAGAAAGCTGTGCATCCATCTCTTCGAATGATCCGTCATCGGCCAGCATGGCGATGCGTTGGCGTGCTGAAACACGAAAATGGTGCTTGCAGCCGGGACATGTGTGGAAGTTTGCTTCCATTTCCTTGCGAAAGATCATCTGGCTGCATCCGGGGCACGCCAACCAAAGCCCCTCCGGCACATTCACGTGCTTGCGGGCAGGAGCGAAGTTCAGGGAGGTATTTACTTGTGTCGATGCCTGTTGCGCGATAGTCATCTGTGTCATGTTGCTTTCCTTATGCCATCCGTTGCCATTCAAGCATTGCCCATCCGACGGTAATTATCAGCCGCCGACAATGCCCGATAACCACACACCCCGCACTGGTGGTGTTCACTTACTTGCTATGATAAGACTCTCAACGCTTCAAGGCAATAGTTTTTTTTCAATTCATTAAGATTCACCATGAACACAGCATTGGATATTTCGCGTTTTAAGATATTTTCCCAGTCCGCGACAAAAAAATCAAGAAATTTTATCTTTTTGCGAATATATTGATTATTGGTTATCGGGTATTA
>JAJYGE010000012.1 GCA_021785155.1 Planctomycetota bacterium | reverse complement strand
ATCTAAATATTGTTGGCAGAACTTTGGATTGCGAATTCAGAAGGGAATTGACGGAGTAGCTCCAGAAGCCGCCATTTCCTGGCCCGGTCAAAACCGTTCTACCATCCGGGCCGAGGCGGAGTGATTGGGCGCTGGTACGAATGCCATTATCCACAGGACACATGAAAATGCGGGCAAAGCGGTTGTGAAGCGGGTTCAAATTCAGCGTAGCGGCCACACTGTTGGCGGGGGCGGTGCTGCCATAGCCCAGCAAATTAGGCACCATTGGTGCCTGCGGAACTCCCGCCATATAGGGGTATAGCGCGCCATAATACAGGTTATAGTCGGCAGTAGAATCCCAAATACTGGTTTCCGTGGCTGTTGGATTGGTGAAGGAATTTGCTGGATGCGGGAACAAAATGCCGTTGAGCGGAAAATATCCGTCATTGCTCTGCACATATTCGCGCAAGCCCGTCAGAACTTGCTTGATATTGCTTTCACACACGACTGCATTGGCATCGGCTCTGGCTTGGGCCAGTGCTGGCAGCAGAAGCGAGATCAGCAAAGCGATGATGGAAATAACCACCAGCAATTCAATGAGCGTAAATGCCGCTGCACGGCGCTTGACGGTCGCAGACAGCAACTGGCAACCAACGGACACATCTTGATTCATAAGCCACCTCTTTAGTATTTTGCTCAACCGCCCGTCGCGGGTTGATGCCGACATTTGCTGGCCCCAACCGCGAATTTCTGGCGGCCAATGTTTGTGCTGATCGCTGATCAGTTGATCAGGACTTCACCTCATTGGCCTAACGCACCAACATTGTCGTTGATGCAGTTTACACAAAAGTTTTATTCTTCGTAATAGTAAAAAAGTTATCGGATGATTTGTTATCGGGCCTTACCGATCGGCTGGAGTCCTGTATATGAAATCGCTCGCAATTAGGCAGCGAGATCGATTCCAGTCCTGCGATGTCCCGGATCAGGCAAAGTCGGAATAACGTGCAAATGCTGCCTGGCAATCAACCGCGAACCCGGCGGCGCGCGAAGCATGCCGGGTTTCTTTCCGGCCCAGGCGTTCATGAGAAGTGTCTTGATCGTTTCAGATCCCAACGCACCGGTGCGTCAGTGAAACCAGTGTGTGTCTTGTGAGATGAAAGGAACTCACCTGATACCGCTCATTAATAGTGCGCGAAGTCTGTCGGATGCTGGGCGTACCAGGCGAATAGAAATCCGTAGGCGGTGGGTAGTTGTTGTGGAGAGATAACACTTACGGTTCGCCATTGCGGTTCTTTGAAGCATTGCAGCACAACCGGCACACCCGCGAGTTTGAGGTGCACAACGCCGGCGCGATTTTGCCGCGCAAAAAGTTGCGCGAACCCCAGGGGCCGCCAATGGTGTTTTATCCGCAGAAGAATCAGGCTGGATTTGAGTTTGCCATGCCGATGGCTCCAAAGAGGCTTCACGGCATAGCGCGGCCCGGCAAGACTGTGATCATAAGGACCATACACATCTTTTCGATATGCCGTGTAAAGTGTACTGACACCCGCAATCATCGTGGTTTGCGGATACATGCTTTTCCAGTTTCGCCACGTAACGACCTGACAGGGCAACGCCGTTAGCTTTTCACCTTTCGCGGCCATCGGACCGGCAACGGCCCGGCCCGCAATCGGACTCCACAAGCTTTCGTTCTCTACATTGGGCTGTTGGTCATATATCAGAGCGTTGCCGTTGTAAACCAAACCGCTGTAACCGAACCGGAGAATCTGATGATTCACCCGGCGGCTTACGACCATGGCCGTATCACAAAACCCATCCCAGATTACGGCAATGGCCTTACCGCCCAGGCGATCATTGCAGACTTCGTGCCAATTCATCATCGGCAGCGGATAGGCTCTGGCCTGCCCGTGAATCACCACCCCCACCACACGATCCGGGCCTTGCATAAATCCGCCGGCATCGCGGCGGGCGTTGTTAATATTACTGACCTGCGCCGGCGTAAGCAGGCGCGGGTTCGTCAGGGCGTTGAGGCCATCTTTGCTGTTGCCGGAAGCCACCAGCAGCTTACGATTTATCAGCAGCGGGTGCAGGTTAAAATCATAACTGGCGACATGCACACCATCACCGATGGTGCGCGTGAAATCACCGTTGGCCAGCGGAATAATAATTTCTTTGAAGGCCAGGCCCACTGTGGTTAACGCCAGCAGGACAATAATCCATAATCCGGAGGAAAAAAACGCGGTGAATTTATTCTTCATGGCCTCACTTGAAGCTTTAAGCCCGGCGCGATAGGGCCACAATATCCTGCATGGTCTGTTTCACTTATCTTGCCGCACCGCCGGTAACAACACTGGCGCCGGGCTGCCCAGCAGTTGGATTGAAACCCCATGTGTGGCCGCCGCGCCAGGCGGCGTGTCGGCCACCATGGCCATGAGCAACAGCGGCAAATAAATCACGCTGGCCAGAAAAACCTTCCGGGCACCAGCGCGACTGGGATTGCGCAATAATAAGGTCGCCAGGAAAATCATCACCGCTCCCAGTAGTACCGCCGAAAGTGTATACCAGAAGCCCGCCCCTCCCAGCACCGTTTCCGCCAGCGCCGCCGGGATTAACAGCATGCTGTAAAGCAATATCATTCGGCAGGTGAATCGGCCCGTCTGATCTACTACCGGCAACATTTTGAATCCGGCCTTTTCGTATTGATCGCGATAAAGCCACGCCAAGGCGAGAAAATGTGGAATCTGCCAAACAAACAATAAAACGCCCAACGCAATGGCGGCCGGGGCCAATTGTCCAGTGGCGGCGGTGTATCCCATGACCGGCGGAATTCCGCCGCAAACGGCACCCACCAGCGTGTTAAGGGTGGAAAAGCGTTTCATGGGAGTGTAAATAAACGCATAAATGACCAAATTTGCGAATCCCAACAGGGCGGTGAGGGGATTGGTTCCCAACCAGAGCATAACCATGCCCAGCGCCGCGGTGAAGATGGCAAACATGATGGCAGTCGAGAGCAATATGCGGCCAGCGGGCAGCGGACGGTTGGCGGTACGCGGCATCAGCGCATCGCGTGAAATTTCGAATAACTGATTCAGCGTGGCGGCACTCGCGGCGACCATCCAGGTGCCTCCGGCCACCCAAAATAATTTAAGCCAGCCTATGCCATTGGCTCCCCCAAGCCAGAAACCGACCATGGTCGTAATAACCACCATGCCGGTCAGGCGGATTTTAGCCAATTCCATAAGGTCTGATAATAAAGAGGCTTGAATAACAGGTTCTCTGATGGATTGCGCGGCAATAGCCGGGGAGGAAACTTCGGTAAGCGTGCTCATAAAATACCAGGCAGCCTTGTGTACAAAACCTCTATCCGTCTAGGAAAGCCAACGCACCGCGCGCCGGAAGCCCGTCCGAGCAATCCCGGCCATTACTCCCAGATGCTCCAATGCACTTCCGCAGCGTTCATATTAGGCGAACAGTATACCGTATTGCAACTGCCAACCCCGACAAACCAACCCCGCGAACCCACCCCCAGGCCAACCGCACCCACCAAATAGCCCCGGGCTTGCCCGGGGAACTCCACCCAATAAAAATACCCCTCCGCACCCCGGCCCAGCCGCCATCAAAACGCAGCGCTCCAAAACTTTTAAGCGGTGCCCCGCACCGCGTCTCATTAAGGCCACCCCGGCGCGCCGGGACCGTCTCATTATTGTTTTATCGCCACGCGCCCGCCCCTATAGCATGTCCACGACATCACTGGATTCTGGATTCCGGATTCCGGATTCCAAATGGTGCCGCACGGCGCTTTCCGAAGTTCTGACATTCTGATCTTTGATCTTTGCTCATTGATCATTGCGGAGGCCCGCGCCGTTTGAAAAATAATATGATGCT
>JAJYGE010000387.1 GCA_021785155.1 Planctomycetota bacterium | reverse complement strand
GATCGCATGTTTCATGGGGGATGAATAAAGATCGAGCTTCGACAATTTCAGACTCTCTTGGACATCCAGCAAGGATTCCACCACCAAGGATGTCTCAGCATACGTCTGCGGAACTGTGGGACCATCGTTTGCCCCTTGTTCCCAGAACGTTTTGGCTTTCCGCTGCGAAAGCAGATAATTCACCCCCCGCTTGATGGCCGAAATCACCTTGGCGCTGGAAACCGGTCCATCTGCCTTGGCCATACCCATTGGCGTAAGCGCCAACATCCAAGCCATGGAAATACCCATTGCAATTTTAAATATCTTCGACCGCATATTTTCTTGACTCCTGACTTTTCACCGGCATCGCCAATCCTAAATTCGCCGTACGACACCACATTAGATTCTAGTCGATAACCCGGTGCATCCGCCACCGATTACCAGCAGGCCCGTGCCAGTTTATGCCCCTTGATACCCGTTTCGCCGTTCCTCCGCCCGTGCGGTGATTTCGCTACTCAATGCCCCTTCAGTCAAACTTTGCATTAAAACTGCAAACCTTCCATCCGTGAACGTCCAGGGATTCAATAACCATCCATAAGGCCGTGATAATCTATACGGTGCTGGAGCTGTGACAGACCACTTCCGCAGCTTCCACGTATAGCGTGGCCTTGACTTGCCTGCTGTGGGGTTTATCATCAGCGTTATGAAATTTTCTTGGATCAATCATCGTGTGCTTATCCCGGTTTGTCTGGCCCTTTGTCTGACAGCACCGGCGGTCAGTTTTGCTCAAGTTGCCCGCAAGGACATCAGTTCCGCTATTCCACTGATGACCGCCAAACGCAGTGTTATACCGGTTTATATCATCGCGTTTATCGCCTTTGCCGGCGTAATCGCGGTTGCCATGCGAAGCGCCAGTCGCGGCAAACGCCGTGGCGGGCGAGACGCCTGACCGCTTTAATTTAATCTACGCGAACGTGCGTGAAACGAAAAACGAGTTCCTTAACAGGAGAAATACCATGAACGGAAAAAAACTCCTCATCATCGGCCTGCTGGGCGTTAATGCTGTGCTGGGCTTTGGTCTGCTGGCCCGCATCGGCTGGCAATCCGCCATTGCGCGAGCGCAGGTGGCCCATGGCGGTCATTATCTGACCGTTTCCGGCGCTGATCAGATGAACGGAATTGTCTACGTTTATAACCAGGACAGCGGCATTCTTACCGCCAAGGTTACGCCGGCGAACAATCTCCCCGGTACGCACTGGCTGGCTCCCTACAATATCAACGCCGATATTAAGCGAGCCCGCCTGCAGATGCACTAATCATTCTGCTTTGAATTCCGGCTCCCTTGTTGTTGTTAAACGTAAAATGTAACAATATGAAAATTTCGGAGTAATACTTATGAAATCTCAAAATACAATCATTGGATTGCTGACCGTCACCGCCCTGCTGATGGCCGCGTTGCTGGCCTTCCATCCCGGAACTTCCAGTACCGCCCGCGCTGATGTGCTGGAAACCGGTGGCGGCATTACCCTGCTGACTTCCTCTACCGGATTTGGCTCGGTAAATCTCCTTAATGTGCTCGACAGCCGCGACGGGATCATGCTGGTATACACTCCCAATGGCCATCAATTGCGTCTGGTGGGCGCCTACAACCTCAACCGCCTTATGCGCGTACCGTCCCTGCGATAAATCTTCAAAAAAAGGACACTATTTTGCTCGACAATATTTCCAAGCTCGCTCAAAATGTTCTCAATGGCCATCTGATTTCCCGCTCTGAGGCGCGGGAACTTATCGCCGTCACCGGTGAGGATGTTTACGATCTATTTTATTGGGCCAATAAAATCCGCATTCGGTTCAAAGGACCGGATGTACGATTTTGCGCCATTGTTGCAGCCAAAGTTGGTGGCTGTTCCGAAGATTGCAAATTTTGCGCTCAGTCCTCACACTATCAAACCGCCATTGAAGGACAAAAAAAACTCACCGATCAACAGGTATTGGATTCTGCCTCTCACGCCGGTGATGTCGGAGCCGACAGCTTTGGCATTGTTAACAGTGGCCGTGGCCCCACACGTTCAGAATTGGAAAACTGGCTCGTACCCCTGCTGCGCGACATCGCCAAATCCGGCAAAACCCGCGCCTGTGCCACGCTCGGGGCCCTGACGCCCGAGACGGCGGATTTTCTCCACGCCAACGGCGTGCGACGCATCAATCATAATCTGGAAACCAGTGAGCGGTTTTATCCGGAAATTGTCTCCACACATCCGTATTCTGAACGCCTCCGCACGCTCCATGCAGCCAAGGCTGCGGGATTGTCTTTATGCTCGGGCGGCATATTTGGCATGGGTGAACAATGGGATGACCGACTGGATATGGTCTTTACTCTGCGCGATATTGGCGTGGATGTCATGCCCATTAACTTCCTTAATGCCATCGCCGGTACTCCCCTGGCCAGTCAGCCCAAATTAGCGCCGATGGAGTGCCTTAAAATTGTCAGCATCTGTCGCTTTATTTTTCCGACGGTGGAATTAAAAGTGGCCGGCGGGCGGGAAGTATGTCTGCGCGATCTGCAAAGCTGGATATTTTTTGCCGGGGCGGACAGCACCATGATCGGCAATTACCTCACGACCTATGGCCGCAGCCCGGAAATGGATCATCAAATGGTTCACGACCTGGGCCTGAAATGGCGCGGCTATGAACACGGACCCGTGCAACCCAGCAGCCCGGCGCCGAAAATTTCCCGTGTAAGCCGCACGGGCCGATATAACATTCCGATCATGTACGAAGGTGATCTTGAATTGAACTCGGAGACTGCGGCGACAGCGCTTAGATAACATCGCACCCCCGGCCAAGCCCGGGGCTATGTGACGCACCGCGGCGATTGTCCATATAGCCGCCGGCTTTGCCGGCGGTGGCGCGCCCGATGGCCGCACCACGCGCTGGTGGTTGTGATTTCGATTTATAAGGTGTTTTCATGCCACTGGTACGAGAAAATATTGTCAATATGGCGGGATATGTCCCCGGTGAACAGCCCAGCGATATTTCCGTTATTAAACTTAACACCAATGAAAATCCCTACCCCCCCTCGCCGTACGTACTGCAAGCTGTGCAACACATAACCGCCGAGCAACTCCGGCGTTATCCCAGCCCGGATGCCAAAGCGTTCCGCGAGGCCGCCGCGCGTGTGCATGGCATTTCACCGGATATGATTTTGTGCACCAATGGTGGCGATGAATTGCTGTCTCTGGTATTCAGAGCCTGTGTCGGTGATGGCGACAATGTTGCATTTTTAGATCCCAGTTATTCCTTGTATCCAGTATTGGCAGCCCTGCAGGACGCCAGAAAAATCATACTCCCCTACCACATCATCGGCACCCACTGGGAATTTCCGCCGGATATTTTTAAGCTTGATGCCAAGTTGCTGTTGATAGTGAATCCTAACGCACCCTCCGGCACATTGGCTGATTTGCCAACATTATCCCGCGTGATCCAGGCCTTTCCCGGCGTGGTACTTATTGATGAAGCTTATGTCGATTTTGCGCCCACCAGCGCATTAGCCCTCATACCGCAACATGCCAATGTCATTATTTTACGCAGCATGTCCAAGGGCTATGGCCTGGCGGGAATGCGTTTTGGTTATGGCATTGCCCAGGCTTCCCTATTGGCTCAACTGCACAAAGTGCGCGACAGTTATCCCTGTGACGCTGTCGCCATTGCCGCCGCCACCGCCGCGATAACCGATCAGGCTTATGCCGCCGGAACATGGGATAAAATAAAAACTCAACGAACGCAGATATCTGTGGCTTTGCGATCCATGGGCTTTACATTACCGGACAGTTACAGCAATTTCGTGTTGGCCACCATTCCGAAGGGGATGGCCGCGGCAGATGTA
>JAJYGE010000528.1 GCA_021785155.1 Planctomycetota bacterium | reverse complement strand
TCCCATGACTCGGCCACGGATGTAATCCGGCACCACCCGCTGCAACAGGGTATCAACGGTAATAAACATAATGGCCCCGAACATCGCCGCAACCGTCAGCCAGATCAGAAACGTTTCCCAATGGGCGGCCCATGCGGCCATCAGTAATCCAACGCCGATGGCGACCGCGGACCAACCAATACCGATTTCTTTGGGAATTCCATTGCGTGCTCGGCTCACCAGCACCGCACCGACAATCATGCCAATCCCGGCCACGCCCAGAAAGTAAGCGAAGTCGCTGTTGGATAGGCCAAAACGCGCGGTAACAATAGCGGGCATACAGTTCAGAATTACCGCGCTGGCGGTGGTAAAAGCGAGTTCCAGCAATATCGCCTGCAGCGGATGCTTGTGGACTTTAAGATAGCCCAGTGCAATTTTTAATTCCTTAAAAAGACTGTTGTGTCTGGCTCCACGCACTGGGTCGGGGCGATCCATTCCGGGCCGCATCCGCATGGAAAAAACCGCGAATGCCGAAAGGCAGTAGGTTCCCGCATCCACATACATGGCGATATCCAGGCCGAATTTCAACAATAATCCACCGAGGATAAATCCCAAAAGTGTGGAAATGGTCCCGGCCACGGATAGAAAGGAATTGGCTTGCAGCAATTCCTTAGGATGCACCAGATTGGGCACAATGGCGGCGCGGGCCGGTGAAAATATTTCACCAAAGCAGGACAATATTATTTCCGAGCCAAACAACATGACCAGAAGTGTCCCGGTTGATAGCGTGCTGTGGTAAGCTGCCACCAGCAACACGGTTCGGGCGACAATGACAATAATACTGCGCACCAGATCGCAGGAAATCATGACCCAACGTCTCGGCAGCCGGTCCGAAATTACCCCGCCCAGCGGAGCCAGCAGCAAAAATGGCAGAAACATAGCTAAATTAAGCTGTGCGGCATGTTGCGCCGATTCCACGTGGCGTTTAAGCACCACGTAGCAAAGCAGTTCCAGCATGACCAGAAAATGCACCCGGTCGCCAATGACGGAAACGACATATCCGCTCATTAAAAGAAAAAAATTGCGGTTGCGCAGCAGGGGTGGAAATTCCTGCAACAGCGGTGTATCCGCCGAAATGCTTTGAGCTGCGTTTTTTTGCGACATTACCTCTCCGCGCTTTGCAGGGAAACACCCTGCACTTCACATCAACATTCCAGATTGTGGACTCTACCGCCCGCCGACGCAAGGCCACGACATCCAATAGCCAAACGCGCCAGAGCCACAGATGATGCGGTGAAAGTTTAATTTTGACAAATCTGTTGAAGCCGACATGCCAGTGCCGGCATGGCGCTTCGACATAGCACCCCTCGGGAAATACGAATGGACGATTTATGCAATGCGTCGATGGGCGGCAAGCATATCCGATTCTGTAATCACGCCGATGGCTTGATCGGGCTTTTCCGGATCGGTGACAATCAGATGATCCACGTTGTACCGCGACATCAGGTTATCCGCCAGTCGCAGCGGGCTGTCAGGTTCAATGACAATCGGCATACGTTTAATCAACGCTCGCACGGCGCTTGCGGGATCAACGCGTGTATCGAGAAGTTCACGGTACGACAGCACACCGATGAGCCTTTTTTCCTCATCAATAACTGGGAATTCGTGGTGCTTCAATACTGCCCATTTGGCAAAGATGATCTGCCGCGTTTCGGCCACAGTTTTGGAACCGTCAAGGGAAATGGCATCTCGTGTATAGGCATCACGCACAAAAAGACAATCCAGAAAATCTGTTGAATACTCCGTTTGGACACGAATGCCGCGCCGAGCTATTTTTTCCGTCATGATCGTATCACGCATCAGCAGGCAGGAAACAAGAAATGCGGTGGTACACCCGGCCAGCAGTGGCAGCAAACCGTGCGGCTGCATGGTGGTTTCAAAAGCGAAAACAATGCTGGTCAGCAACGCGCGTGATGCACCGGCAAATAGTGCCGCCATCCCGACCAGTGCCGCCACGCGCACATCTACACCTGAATCAGGAAATAGATGTGCCGCCGCCAGTCCCAGCAGCAGCCCCAGAGCGCTGCCGAGGGTAAACAGCGGGGCCAATGTGCCGCCGGACGTACCGCTGCCCAAGGCCACTGTCCATGAAATCCATTTCAGTATCAGGAGCATCAAAATAGCTTTGAGGGCCATGCCCCCGGTCAGCAGATGAGAAATATTGTCATAGCCAACCCCCATGGTGTGATTGTCAAGATAGCCGCAAACGCCCACCACCACCGCCCCCATGGCCGGCCACCACATCCAATGAACGTGACTATATTTTTCAAACCCGTCTTCAACCAGATACAGCAGGCGTGTGACGCCCGCCGCCGCTACTCCCGCAATCAGACCGATGATGGCGTAAATAATCAGCGACCAGTGTTCCGCCGGACCGACATTGGGCATGAAAAAGATCGGTTTGTCACCCATGAAAATGATGCGCAGGCCGGCCGCCGTGGCGCTGGCCAATGCCACCGGCACCAGAGATCGCGCGCGAAATTCAAATAACAACAGTTCAATCGCCAATAACACGGCCGAAACAGGCGAACCGAAGGTCGCCGCCATTCCCGCCGCGGCACCGGCGGACAGCAGAATCTTGCGCTCATCTGCCGTGGTGTGCAGAATTTGCCCCACCAATGATCCAAAGGCCCCACCGGTCGCGATGATCGGACCTTCCGCACCAAATGGGCCGCCCGTGCCGATACTGATCGCCGCGGAAATGGGCTTCAACAGCGTGAGACGCTTGGGAATGCGGCTTTGGTTCGTCAGAATCGTTTCCATGGCTTCCGGAATGCCGTGACCACGGATGCCGGAGTGGCCATAACGAGCCATAAAGCCCACGACCACCGCGCCAGCAATTGGCACGCCTATCACCCATATTCCCAAATAGGCTGATGTCGGGTCCGCGAAAGAGAATGAAAAGCGCCCATAAAAACAGAGATTCGTCAGCAGGCCGATCAGTCGCAGCAACGCCAGGGCTGCAATCGCGGCTACCGCTCCAATCAGAATTGCCAGCCCAGCCAGCCGCCACACATCACGCCCAAAAAGTGTGGCGTGGGCGGTCATTTGTTCGTATTCCAGTACCGGTCCAAGCGACGGCGAAACCCCGACGCCTTCGGTTGTGGACCCTCGATCCTCGGGAGTTTTCACAGCTTGAAATGCCTCCAAAAATAGTGAATCAACGCGTTGTGTCCGCCAGAACACCCCGCAAGGACTTGTTTATATTACCTCAATACATCTTGCATCCTGTTGCCCGTACCTGCTTATGTTACCCCTGTGTTGTGTAACAATTGTGCGATTATCCCGCACTGTCCGTCAGCAGGTTATGTTGCTTCAAAGCCGCATCCAATACGCCATTGATAAAGCCGGAACTGTCTTCAGTGGAATATTCTTTAGCCATGTTAATCGCTTCATCCAGCACCACTTTCCCCGGTGTCTGCGGCTGATGCGTTAATTCCCAGAGCGCCAGTCGCAAAATATTGCGATCCACCGCCGCCAGACGGGTGATAGTCCAGCGCGGAATCAGCCGTCCCGCCCATTCATCGGCGTCGTTGCGATAATCCCAAGCCCCGCAGGCCATGAGTGTGGCGAGTTGTCGCACATCATTATCATCAGTGGCCTGACTGATAAACGTTGGCAGCATTTGGGCGATAAAAGTGTCGCCCTGCACCTCCGCCTGATAAATTGCCTGCAGGGCAATGCGGCGGGATGCGGAACGTTTTTCGTTGATTGTATTCACAATGTTTCCTGTTACGAGTTCTTGGCGGCCGGCAATTGTTGCAGGACATCGACCATTTCCATGGCGGCGTACGCGGCATTCCAACCGGCGTTGCCCATTTTCAAGCC
>JAJYGE010000028.1 GCA_021785155.1 Planctomycetota bacterium | reverse complement strand
GTTCAGATTTGGGTGCTGCCGACGAACGAAGAACTTATTGTGGCCCGGCAGACCGTGCGGGCCTTACAGACAAACGAACAAAAAGCCGCGACCGCGGGTCGCGCTGGTTAATGGATAATTTTTTTTAGGAGTCCAACGATGTCACAACAAGCAATCGGCATGATTGAAGCCAAGGGTCTAATTGCCGCCATTGAAGCCGCGGATGCCGCACTCAAGGCCGCCAACGTGCAATACGTAGGGCAGCACCGCGTGGGCAATGGTCTGGTGGCCATTACGTTTACCGGTGATGTCTCGGCCGTGAAGGCCGCGGTGGAAGCCGGTGCCGCCGCCGGAAGCAAGCTGGGCCAGATTGCGGCCACGTCCGTGATCGCCCGCCCGCATGAAGAGACTGTCAAGGTCTGAGGCCGGCAGTCGAGATTTCAGATTTGAGGTTTGAAATTTCAGATGCTGATGCTGGCGATGCGACCGCGACGATTTCGGATTTGAGATTTCAAAATTTGAGATTTCGGATTTGAAATTTGAGATCGGTCGTTGTCGGTCTTGCATCATCGCCGACTTTCGCCTGGTCATGATAAGAGGAACATCCCGTTTACGGGAGTTGAATATTTATGGATCAATCCGCACTTGTTGAATCAGTGGTCCGCGAAGTTCTGCAGCGTCTGGGCACAACCGGCGCTGGAAAAACCTCCGGCGGAGCCAACGGCATATTCACAACCGCCGGTGACGCGGTGGAAGCGGCTTCGCGGGCGCAACAGCAACTGGCCAAAGCGGGTATGGAAGTCCGGGACGGCATTTGCAAACTTATCAAGAAAATTGCGGTGCAGAACGCGGACGCGTGGGCCCGCATGGAACTGGATGAAACCAAAGTTGGCCGCCTGGATCATAAGATAGCCAAGCTCCACCTGTTGACCAAAGTGCCGGGGGTGGAATTTATTCGCACGGCGGCACACAGCGGGGATAACGGCATATCTCTGGATGAAATGGCCCCCTGGGGCGTAATCGGTGTGGTAACGCCGGTAACGCATTCGATACCGACCCTTAGCGCCAATGCGATTAATATGATCGCCGCCGGCAATGCTCTGGTGGCCAATGCGCATCCATCCGGTCATCGCTGCGCCGCTGAAGCGGTACGCGTCTACAACCGGCAGATCGCGGAAACGTTTGGTATTGATAATTTGATCTGCGTCATTGAGCCACCCACATTGGAATCGGCCAATGCTCTGTTTGAACATCCGGATGTCGCGCTTCTGGTCATTACCGGCGGGCCGGCGGTGGCGCGGGCGGCGTTGGCCCAGAAGAAGCGGGCGGTGGTCGGCGGACCGGGCAATCCACCCGTGGTTGTTGATGAAACAGCCGATCTTGATCGTGCGGCACGCTCCATAATTACCGGCGCGGGCTTTGATAATAATCTGCTGTGCATCGGTGAAAAAGAAGTGTTTGTGGTGGAAAGCGTCTTTGACAAATTGATGGACGCCATGAGCCGGGCTGGGGCGGTGCGGCTGAACAAAGAGCAAATTGAACAGCTCACGAAAAAAGCATTCAGTTGGAAAGATGACCATTACGCGGTCAACAAGGAACTGGTGGGTAAAAATTGTACGGTCCTGGCGCAGGCCGGCGGAACACACTGTGCGGACAATGTGGAATTGCTGTTCGGTGAAACCGATGAGAAAAATCCATTTGTGGCCGAAGAGCAGATGATGCCGTTTGTGCCGTTTGTCCGGGCGGGAAATTTTGACCAGGCACTGGAACTGGCGGTTAAATATGAACATGGCTTTGGCCACACAGGCATTATTCATTCCAACAATTTAGGCCATATCACCCGCATGGGACGGGTGATGAACACAACCTTATTTGCGGTTAATGGGCCAAGTACCGCGGCATTGGGCATACAGGGCGAAGGTTATGCCAGTTATACCGTCGCCACACCCACCGGTGAGGGTGTGACCAATCCGCTGACGTTTACGCGCTTTCGGCGGATGGCCATCAGCGGTTCACTGCATGTGGTGTAAATAATCTTCCGGCGGTGCCGGAACGTAAATGCCGGCAGGCATCAGGAGTTCAATGTGGACGTCAGTCCGGAACTTATAAAAAAAATCACCAATGCGGTGCTGGAAGCGCTAAGCCGCGACGCCGGAAGTGCGTCCGTACCGGCCGCGGTTCATGCGCCCATGGGGATATGCACCGGTGATTATTCCAAGTTCCCGGAATTGGCGCACGTGCGATCCGTTGATCATCCGCCCGCCAATGCCGCGCCGGTTGGATTTGTGGAAGATGCCGCCGCCGCGCGAAGCGCGGCGGGTGCCACGCCCGCCGCCGGTACCGCAACACCCGCCGCCCCGGTCGGCCCGGTGCTGACCGGAGTCATTACCGCATCCAGACTTGCGGGACTGGAAGGTACAATATATCTGGCGGCGGGGGCAAAGCTTTCTCCCCTGGCCATGGACCTTGTCAGACAGCGGGGGCTGCAAATTCAGACGATCTCCGTGGAACCCAGGGCCGCCACTACCACATCGTGGATTTATTGGATGCAGGGCCATTGCCCATCGGCGGCACGGGCCATTGAACAATTGCGTGGCCAGGCGGTGGCGGATGTGCGAACGGCGGCAAGTCAGCAATTGCCATCCGTCATACGGGCGGTGGCAAAAGAATTTGCCGGTGGGCAGACGCGCCTGGCCGTGCTGTTTGTACCGTCGGCAGCGCGGGCGGTGTGCCTGGCGAATCGGTGTGCGAATTTACGCGCTATTGTCGGAACGTGTCGGCAGGCGGTGCAGGAAGGTATTGAACTTCTCGGTGCCAATGTGCTGGTAGTGGAATATCCACACCATGGGTTTAAATCCATGGATGAACTGGTGCGGCTGTTTTTAACATCCAGCGGAAGAGCGCCCAAAGATGTTGAGCGTCAGTTAACGGAACTGGCCGCCTGCGGATAATGCGGCGGCTGTGAATGATACATACTTAATTGAGGTGCATTATGCAGAATTTGTTTCAAATCCGTCAGGAAATGTGCGATATCGGTTACCGCATCTGGATGCGCGGATACTGTGCGGGCAATGAGGGCAATCATAGTGTCCGCATTGCCGATGATCGGGTGCTCTGTACGCCCACCGGCATATCCAAAGGTTTTCTGACGCCGGATCAGATCACGGTTGTGGATATGGACGGCAATCAGGTCGACAAGCAGAACAAAATGAAACGCACCAGCGAAGTGCTTTTGCACCTGCAAGTTTATAAGGCCCGAAAAGACGTTAAAGCCGTAGTGCACTCGCACCCGCCGCACGCCACGGCATTTGCCATGGCCAATATTCCCATTCCGGAAGGCATTCACCCGGAGGCGGAAGTGTTTCTGGGCAAAATACCGATGGCCAAATACACCACCCCAAGCTACAAGGAGCTGGGCGAATCGGTCGTGGCCTTGATCACCAAAGACACCAATACGGTGATGATGGGCAATCACGGATCGGTCTGCTTTGATACCACATTGGTTGGGGCTTATTACAAGCTGGAAATTCTTGATGCGTATTGCCGCATTCTGTTATTGACCCGACAGCTTGGAAAAATCAATCAGTTGTCGCAGCAGGAAATGATCGAACTGCTGAAGGTTAAAGAGAAATTCGGCATGCCGGATCAACGCCTGGCCTGCGCCCCCACCGGGTGCATCGGGGCGGATAATCAGGCGTTCCTGGCGGGTTTTGAGGCCCCGACGCAAAGCGTATGTGCCTGTCAAAGTGACGGACATATTGAATCCACCGGCCCGGTAATTACGGAAGACAAGCTGGAAGATCTGGTGCAGAAAGTGACGGATCAGATTATGGCCGGTCTGAGGTGAGGTACGAGAAGTTAGGAGTTAGAAGCTAGGAGTTAGAAGCTA
>JAJYGE010000377.1 GCA_021785155.1 Planctomycetota bacterium | reverse complement strand
CCGATCTGGGAAGTTCCATTTCTTTTTCAGTGAGGGCCAAATTGGGCATGGGGCGGCCAGGATTGGTGATATCCTGCTTCAGGCGATATTGATCCAGGGCGGTGTTGTACCTTTTACACCAGTCATGCGATTGGCGCAGCCACAGCAGCACAAAGCTGTGCCACGCCAGGCCGGAACAGATATAACTGCAAGGGACATGCTGCACATCCATGCCAAACGAGAGTTCAAAGGTTCTGCGTGACCGGCTCATCCATGAAACGTAATGTGCATCGGAATCCTCTTGCCATTGGTCGGTGAATTCCCGCAATGAATCGGTTTGGACAAGCGGGAATTGCTGCAGATCGCTTAGCCATCGCGTCTTTTCTTCACCCTGTGGTGATGATAAAAATTCAGCCGGTAAAGCCGATGCTTCGGCCCAGGTAGCCATTTGTTTTTCAAGTTCAGGGCCGATCCATCGGGGCACGGCACATCCGAGATGGTCTACGGTGTCATGATCCACCAGCAGGTCAATGGCTAAAGCGTGGCTTTGTTTGGCCAAGGCATCGGTTAAAATTACTTTGCTCCACACGCCGGGATGATACAGTTCCACCTGATGACCGGTAACAACCCATGGTCTGACCGCAGCATCTGGGGGCGGCGGACTAAAGCCGGTTTCACCCGCAAAGCGAATCATCGCATCCATGAGTTCCCGTCGGGCCAGATTCGCCAGAATGTCTATTGACGCAGGGGTCCTGCTGCCAGAACGTATCGTGTTGGCGCGGGCCGAGGTAAGAAATTCCGCAAGCTCTGCAGCGGGCGGCTCAATGAGCACTTCGCCATGGCGGCGCGGAACGATAATTGCCGCCGGATCGGGAATAAGCGTTTTGGGGGGCAACACTTGGCTTGATGGACGAGACGTTTCCATGCAATCTATTGATTCCTCTCACGGAAACATACGCTGGAGCAACGAATATTTCAAATGCGGTGTCCTCAAAGCAATCGCGTTATCAGTTTTAACCCGCCGCCAAAGATTGCTGGCATTCATTGGAATGCAGTGCACGGAAGAAAACATTGAGATAATGCCGCAATCGATGATTGGGGTTATCCAGTCGGCCACCAAAATGACGATCGGGATCATTGTAAATCAATCGAATCGGCAATTCAGAAATGCGCAGAGAAGCTTGGGCCGCTTGCACCCAGAATTCCAGTGGGAAGGCGTAGCCGGTTTCGCACAATTCCAATTTTTCCATGGCCGATACACGATGAGCCTTAAAACCGCAGAAGCTGTCGGTGAGATTCAAGTTCAGATTTCGATTGATGACTTCGGTAATAAGTTGGTTGATGAGCCGACGATCCATCGGTGGTTCGTCTTTGCGTGATTGGGACAGCAGGTATCGTGAGCCGCTGATGATGTCCGCATCATCAACTTCAGCGGCGGCGATAAATCCGGGAAGTGCCGCCGGTTCATGCTGTTCATCGCAATCCATGGTAATGACCCACTGATAACGATGCCGCGAGGAATAATCGAACGCATCGATCAGGCTTTGGCCATAACCCATATTCCGGCCATGATGCAAAACTGAAATATCGGACATCGTGCGAAGAATTTCCGGTGTGGTATCGGTGGAGCCGTCATCAATAACCAGAATGTCCGCATGTGTGTGCAGACGGATTTCGCTTAGCACCTTTCGCAGGTAGCGTTGTTCGTTGAACACCGGGATGGCAATAAGCGTTTTCATCTTCCGCATTTTCTCAAGCAAATAGTAGGATCATAAAACAAGATGTCAAGGGCGGTTACGCCAGAGTGGCGTGTGCTGCGAGAACTGGCGGGTCAGGAGTCCGGATTTGTATGCGCAATGGGGTGTGATGGGGGGGGATTTTCAAATTCATCTTCGGAGATAACTGAGGTTATTTCCGGTATGCGTTCCCGAATGTTCTTTTCCAAGCCCAAACGCAACGTGGCCTGGGAGCTTGGGCACCCCACGCATGCCCCATGGAAACGCACGGAAACCACGCCATTTTCGCTAACAGAGAGCAGTTCCACATCGCCGCCATCCCATTGAATCATGGGGCGTAGACTGTCAAGCACCACTTGCACACGCTGATTCAGCGTGGCTTTGGGTGTTTGCGGGACTTGCGAAAGATTAATATCCATCATCATTCTCACATTAAGAGTATAGGTTGGCTGTTGTTTCGCATCAACCGTGTGTTTCATCTTGCCGCTGGGAATTGGCTTATAAATGCGGTAAGATGACGGAATGAACGTGTCCTCAATGATCCCGCTTTCCGTGCTGCTGACGCCTCCGTAGGGTGCTGGATATGCCACAGAGTTTTTGCGGCAATTGCAGTTGAAACCTTTGCTCTAAAAAATATCGCTTTGAAAGTCCTTATGTTTTCTGATGAAATTAACCGACGAAGAACCTTTGCCATTATCTCCCACCCGGATGCCGGCAAAACCACGCTGACCGAAAAATTGCTGCTTTATGGCGGGGCCGTACAGTTGGCCGGCTCGGTCACCGCGCGTAAATCACAACGTGCCACCACCTCTGATTGGATGGAACTTGAACGCCAACGCGGGATTTCCGTAAGTTCAACAGTGTTGCAGTTTGACTACAACGGCTATCGGCTTAATTTACTTGATACACCGGGTCATAAAGATTTCTCCGAAGATACATATCGGGTACTCACGGCGGTGGACGCCGTGATTATGATTATTGATGCGGGTAAGGGTATTGAACCTCAAACCCGGAAGCTTTTCGAAATTTGCCGCCGACGTGGCGTGCCGATCTTTACATTCATGAACAAGCTGGATCGTCCCGCGCGCGAGCCACTGGATTTATTGGATGAGCTTGAGCGCATACTGGGCCTGCATGTATTTGCGATGAACTGGCCACTGGGCAACGGCAAGGATTTTCGTGGCGTATTTGACCGCGTGGGAAAAGCGGTGCATTTGTTTGAACGTACGCCGCATGGGGCGTATCGGGCGCCGGTGGCGGTATCACAATTTGATGATCCTTCCGTGCGCTCGGCACTGGGGGAAAATCTCTACGCGCAGTGCCATGAGGAATTGAGCTTGTTGGAGGGAGCTGGTGCAGAGCTGGATGTAGCGCACGTTCATGCCGGTAAACTCACCCCGGTATTTTTTGGAAGTGCCGCGAATAATTTTGGCGTGCAGATGCTGCTGGATGCATTTCTACAATATGCCGTTGCGCCGCAGCCGCGGAAGTCCGGTGACAGCATAGTGCCGCTGGATCATGCCGCTTTTTCCGGCTTTGTTTTTAAAATTCAAGCTAACATGGATCCGCGCCATCGGGATCGCATTGCGTTTGTCCGCGTTTGTTCCGGAAAATTCACTCGGGATATGAGCGTGGTTCATGCGCAAAGTGGCCGCAAGGTGCGGCTGTCAAGTTCGCATAAACTTTTTGGGCGCGATCGGGAAACCGTGGATGAAGCCTATCCCGGGGATGTCATTGGTCTGGTGGGGCACGATGAATTTGGGATTGGCGATACGCTCACGGAAGACCCTGCGATTGTATATCATGAAATTCCGCAATTTCTGCCGGAATGCTTTGCTTATATCCATTCCACGAATACCTCTCAATTCAAACGGTTCCGCGAGGGCCTCGATCAGTTGTTGCAGGAGGGTGTTACACAGGCTTTACAGGTGCTGCATTCGCACACCCGGTTGCCCCTGCTGGCGGCGGTTGGGCCGCTGCAATTTGAAGTGGTGCAATATCGCCTGCAAAGTGAATATGGCGCTGAAACACGCTTTGAGAAAACGCCCTGGACCATTATGCGTTGGCTGGCACCGGAGGCTCCGGCGGACAAGGTGGAGCAGGCCGTGCAGTACAAACGCATCGGTCAGGCGATGGATGACCGGCAGCAGCGCGTA
>JAJYGE010000039.1 GCA_021785155.1 Planctomycetota bacterium | reverse complement strand
AATGCCCCGCCACCGCGGTGCTGGAATCTTCCCGGATGGCCGGCCCGAAAATGGAGCGAAATATCACGCGCACCGGGTTGGAAAAGCCGGTGGCACTGTAGGTCATATCCGGTGCTAAACGGCGCAGGCCGCCGGCCCATGGTTCGGAAATCGTGACGGTTCGCCTGCGTGTTCCCCATCGCACCAGTAGCCATGTTATAAAAATAATCAATGCTAATACGATCGCCATATAGAATGTAGACATGGCATACACCACGGGGTTGCTCTTGCCCCCCTGATGCAGCACCACCAGGCCGCGTGCGGGAATAATTGTATTTCCCACGCCCGCGCCGATCTGATCAAAGCCATGCATAAATCCGGGGGCGAATTGTTTGTTGCCGTGCGGATGCGAGAAAAACGGCGGAACCAGTGCACTGGCCGCAAGGTTGTTTGTGAGAGGCTTCATCGCATGGTCAATTGCCGGAATTACCCACGTCGGGCCAATGCCCAAAAAAATGCAGGCAAATGCCAATATGGCCATGGACATTCGGGCCGATTTTACAGGTTCCAAGGCACGCGCCGCCTTTTCACTATGGGCCGGTCCTAAAAAAACCATGGCAAATGCTTTGACAAAGCAGGTTACAGCTAAGGCCGCAGTCAGCGCCAGGCCCGCACCACACAGGGCAAAGACTACGCGGCTGAAATGCGAGGTGAACTCCTCACTGCGAAGAATGGTTTGCAACGTCAGCCATTCACTGACAAAACCATTGAGCGGCGGCAACGCCGCAATAGCCAGAGCGCCGACCAGAAACAACGCCGCCAGCATGGGCATGCGTTTAAGCAATCCCCCCAGTTGATTCATATCGCGCGTACCGGTTTGTTGATCAATAGCCCCGGCACCGATAAATAGCAACGTCTTATACGCACTGTGGTTAATCATGTGATACATCGCCACGACATACGCTATAGCCGCCAGCACCGGCAAATCATAGGCGGTAAACACCATCCCCATTCCCACATTGGCGGCAATAATGCCCAAATTTTCTATGGAACTGTGCGCCAGCATCTTTTTCATATCGTTGTCGATGGTCGCATAAAGAATCCCAATAAGCGCCGACAGCGCCCCGACAACCAACACCACCAAGCCCGGTCCGGCAGAGATGGGCGGCAGAATAATCGCATCAAATCGAACAATGCCATAAATTCCGAAATTCAGCAGGCAGCCGGACATGATCGCCGACATATTTGCCGGTGCTACCGGGTGAGCCTGCGGCAACCATGAACTCAAGGGAATTAATCCCGCCTTAACCGAGAATCCGAAAAACACAATCAGAAATATCGCCCATCGCGCCGCCGGGGATATGTGGCGCAGTGATCCGTGCAAAGCACTGAATCCGGTGTGACCACCCGCCAGAGCCACCATCCATAACAGGCCGACAGTGGAGATAATGATGCCGGCCTCATTCATCGCCAGAAATAGATAACTGGCCCGCCGATTTTCATCTTGGCGGTGTTCCAGCGTAATGGGAAACGTGGCCAGACCGGACATGATTCGCCACGCCAATAAAAAGCTGATCACGTCTCCCGCCGCCAAAACCAATGCGCAGGCGGCCAACAAGAGATGAAAGAATATATTAAAGCTCCGTGGGTCATAATGCGCCAGATAGCGGCGCATATACCCGTCGGAAAACCAATACGCCGGAAGAAATGAAATGCCTAACGCCAGCATAAAAAAAGCCGATACGCTGTCTACACGCAGTCGTAACATTCCCAGCACCGGCAAACGCCAAAGATCAACGCGGATGCTCTCATGGCCAGCCAGGATAATCGCCGCGGCAATCAACAGTGCGGTGGCCGCGGAAGTACCGCAAATCGCCAATATCCTTCCAGTCCATTGCGCCGGTGCCAAGGCTGATATAACCGCCCCCGCCACGGACAGCAGCAGCACCAAAAGAAAAAAGAACTCCGCAATATTCATAACGGCACCTCTGCGATGGTCGTCGTCACATGCGGTGGAGCCTCCTGCGCCCGGCCCGTGAGCACCAGCAATCCATGAAGAATTGCCAAAGGCGGCGGCGGACATCCCGGCACTTGCACATCCACGGGAATCACGCTTGCTACCGTTCCCGCCGCCATAAAACTCGGCGCAAAGACACATCCCGAAATGGCACAATTGCCCACCGCAAGCACCCATTTCGGGCCGGGCATGGCGTCATAAGTTTTCTTTAAGGCCAGTCGCATGTGGCTGGTAACCGGGCCGGTAACCATCAGCACATCGGCGTGGCGCGGCGTGGGCGTAATAAAAAATCCCAATTTGTGCATGTTGTAATAGGGTTTTGCAAGTTGCTTAATTTCCTGAATTACCGCATCACAGGAACCGGAATCCACAAGACGGATGTGCAACGATTTCTTAAATGGTCGCGTGGTTGTTGATGCGCCAGCGCCGCTTAGCGCGGCCCAATCGTAATCATTTTGCCACTTCATCGCCGTTTCACCGCGTGAACACGCCATGCAATGTACACAACGCGAAACATTTATATCCGCCATGTTATCATGAGCCGTAATGGCCTGTGTGGGGCATTGAACGGCGGCATTATCCGCCTCTTGGCTACTGGCAAATTGTGTGGCAATTGGCCGCCCGGGCGAGATGCCGACATTGGAATCAAATTCAGGCGGATAGCGTGTCGTTTTTACCCGTGAGCCGGCACCTCTGAGAAACCATCCAAACATCTGTAATACTCCAAAACAATACCGCGTGGCCTGTTATCGATCCGATTCGGCGATAGACAAACCGAAACTTGCCATCATGATCGGAAAATCCTGGAAGGCAAAGTTTTCCGCCGCCAGATGAAATCCGTGCCAGTTTGTGAACGATGGCGTGGTCATCTGCAACCGTGCCACGCGGCCATCTCCACCCATTCGCACAAAATGAAACGCTGCCCCCTTGGGTGCCTCCACAGATCCGAGCGCCTCTCCTGCGACAACTGCTTCGACTGGGGTAATCACCGCGCCAGTCGGAAGATTAGCCATAGCTTTATTAATTAATTCCACGGAAGAAAAAACCTCCGCAAACAGCACCCGGATGCGCGCGTAGCCATCCCCTTCACTTTCCAAAGCTTCCGCTTCCAGCGGGCATTGGCGGTACAATCCATAAGGGGCATGAACCCGCAAATCGGTCTTGAAATCTGAAGCGCGGGCGATGGGGCCTACGAGTCCCAGCCGCTGGGCGTTGGTGTTTGGAACTACGCCGACGCCCTCAAATCGATCCAGAAAACTGCTGGTAAATTGGAGACGCTCATACAGCAGTCGTGCATCATCTGCCAGCCGCTTTATCTGAGCGAAAAGGAATGCCATATCGGATTGCGAAAAATCGCGCGCCATACCTCCGGGAGTTATAAGCCCATAAAGATAACGGTGCCCAGCCCATTGCGCACTTAGTCGCAACGCCTCTTCTTCCATGATGTCAATATCCGCCGAAGGCACAATCATACCGGTGGAATGACAGATATCCGAAAGCAATCCAAAATGATGACGAATGCGTTCAAGTTCCGCCGCAACCAGCCGCAGCGCCTCGGCGCGCGGCGGAATAGCCACTTGTCCGATGGATTCAACTGCCCGACAAAAGGCCGTCGCGTGCGCCACCGCCGACGTACCGGAGAACCGCTCCACCATCAGCAGAACTTCGCGAACGCTGCGACCCTCGGCAAGTCTTTCCACGCCACGATATTTGAAAAAGAAGCGAGGAATCATCCGCACCACATCTTCGCCAACGGTTTCAAGGAAAAATTGCGCCGACTCGGCATAATCGGAATACACCGGCCCAATGGGCATTAGAAACGCCCCCGGAGTATGAAGTATCTTTTCCGGACGCCATTGCGGATCAACCTCTTTT
>JAJYGE010000368.1 GCA_021785155.1 Planctomycetota bacterium | reverse complement strand
GTGGGGGATTAAACGCAGAATCGCCCGGCCAGCCGTGGTTTTACCGCATCCGGATTCTCCCACGAGGCCCAACGTTTCCCCCTGCTTGATCTGTAACGAGATATGATTTACGGCCTGAATCCGCCCCGTAATGGTTTGCAGCAATCCGCTGCGGATAGGAAACGCCACCGATAAATCTCTGACTTCCAGCAGGGGCGTCTCTGCCGTCGGATTGCCGAAGCGTTGTGCGGTCAGCGTATTTAATTCCATGCGGCGCTCCATATAACTTTCATCGGCGTACCGTTAACGGTTCGCTTTCCTATGCCATCATAACCGGCGGCTTTTCCGAACGACGAAACGCCAACGCAGGTTCCGTTCCCGGTGCACCATCAAAACCAGGGGCGGAAAAAGTCGCCACCCAATGCCCCGGGGAAACCTCGTTTAACGGCGGCATTCCCTGTTTGCAACGGCCTCTTGCCTCTGCCTGACAGTGCGTACAGCGCGGCTCAAAGCGGCATCCTGCGGGCCAATCCAGCGGACTGGGAACCGTTCCAGGAATGGCAGGCAGGCGTTCATGTTCATGGCTTAATCGGGGAACACAGGCCAGCAGGCCGCGGGTATAGGGGTGCAACGGATTGCCAAACAATTCATGAACGGTGGCGAATTCAACAATTCGTCCGGCATACATAATGGCAACGATGTCGGCATTTTCCGCCACAATTCCCAGATCATGCGTGATCAGCAGAACCGCCATATTCGTGGCCGCCCGCACTTCGCCCAGCAGTTCAAGTATCTGGGCCTGAATGGTGACATCCAGGGCCGTTGTGGGTTCATCGGCAATCAGCAGCGATGGATTGCATGCCAAAGCCATGGCGATCATCACGCGCTGCTTCATGCCGCCGGACATCTGATGCGGATAATCGCGCAAACGCCGAGCGGCGTCGGCCACGCCCACGCGGCGCAAGGCGGTTTCGGCAATGGCTGCAGCCTGACTGTTGGAGACTTTCTGGTGGAGTTGGATGGCTTCCACAATTTGAAACCCGATGGTAAATACCGGGTTGAGGCTGGTCATGGGTTCCTGAAAAATCATGGCAATTTTTCCGCCACGCACGCGCCGCATCTGGGATTCAGTAATGGATAATAAATCCCGGTTTTCCATGATGACCTGGCCGCCGACAATGCGACCGGGTTCAGTAATCAGTCGCATCAGCGATAGCGCGGTAACACTTTTTCCGCAGCCGCTTTCACCGACCAAAGCCAGGGTTTGCCCCGGATAAATGGAAAACGAAATGCCGTCTACGGCATTAAACACGCCTGCGGGCGTATCAAAGCGCGTAATAAGATTGCGAACGCTAAGCAGCGGCTGATCGGCAGAATGAAGAGATTGTTGCATCATTGCGTTTATCTCCGGCCCATGGTGGTGGGATCAATGGCGTCACGCAGGGATTCAGCAATGAGGTTAAACGCCAGAACGGTTATAAAAATCAACATTCCCGGCCCCAGTGCCTGCCACCAGCGAAAGACAGTGGCCGGATTACCGGCGGAATTAAGCATGGAACCCCAGGACGCTGTCGGTGGCTGCACGCCCACGCCCAGATAGCTCAACGTGGCTTCAATGGTAACAGCACCGGCCATGCCAAAGCCCGCGGATACCAGCACGGGTGTAATACCATTGGGCAGCATGTGTTTGAAAAGCACCCGCCACAGCGGCATGCCTGATCCCTGTGCGGCCAGAACATAATCCAAGTTACGAATACGGAAAAATTCCGCGCGCAGCAGGCGGGCATAACCGGTCCAACCGGTGACGCCGATAATGACCATGATGTCGAGAATGTGGCGTCCGTAGATGGCGACAAAAGTAAGGATGAGAAAGAAAGTGGGTATGGATTCGACCATTTCCACCAGTCGCATGCCGATGATATCAAATACTCCGCCGAAGTAGCCGGTAAGTGCGCCCAATACGATTCCCATGACCAGCGCAATAATCTGACTGACAAAGCCGACCCCCATGGCAATGCGGGCACCCCAGAGCAAACGTGAAAGTTCATCGCGGCCATCGCCATCGGTACCCAGCCAGTGGCGATGGGACGGGAGTTGGTTAATTAGCCCTTTACTCAAAGGTTCCATTTCCGCATAGCCCCAAGGCACGGGCGGAAAAACCGCATGGGTAATCAGGCCGTGCCGGGCGAGGCTGCGGTAATTGGTGGCATCCAGGCGATTGTGATGCAGTGCGGCAATCAACGAGCCGGTAATAATTGTGATACCGGCAATGATGGCAAAGCTGATGCGGCGACGCATCATGCGTTGCGGGCGTGCCAGCCGGCGCGATGCAAATATGACAATACCTTGCGCGGCCAGTGCCGCCGCCACTGCCAGCAGTATCCAGTCGATGCTGCTTAGGTCGCGAAACAGCGGATAGTCGCGTGCGGCGGCATGACCGGCGGTCGCGGGGATAACACAGGTATAGGGTTGACCGTTGGCAATCAGCGGCACAAATAACGCAATGAGCACCAACATTACCAGATACGCCGTACACATCCGCACCAGCAGCGGACGAAACAGTCGTGCCGCCACCCAGCCCCAATAAGGCCGCGGAGCGTAAAGCAACGGCTGATCGATCGGCGGCATGGTCAGATCAGCCATACGTCACCCGCGGATCAGCAAGATGATAACATATATCAACAGCAAGATAGGATAACAGCGTCAATACCGACCCCACCAGGGCCAAATCCTGAATGACGGGCAAGTCGCGCGCCAATGTGGATGTATAGGCCAATCGCCCCATGCCGTTGATGGAAAAAATCTGCTCGATGATCACAGATCCGCCGAGCAATCCCGGAAGCGACATTCCGGTAAGCGTAATGAGATTCAACAGACTGTTGCGAAATACGTGCCGCGTCAGCACCGTGGTTCCCGACAGGCCCTTGGCCCGGGCGGTGCGCACATAATCCTGCTGCAGGTTTTCCAGAATAGATCCGCGAATCTGTTTGCTTAGAAACGCGAATCCGCCGTAGACCGAGCAGACAATCGGCAGGACAATATGATAAAGATAATCGGCAATGTATCGGAAAAATGTCATGTTGGCGGTATTCGTAGAATGCAGCCCCGCCGATGGGAACCAGTTAAAATATTGGGGATTGGCTAAAAAACCCAGCACGGTTGAACCCAGCCAAATCACGGGAAGTGAATACAGCGCCAGCGAAAGAAAGCCGTAACCCCGATCAATCAATCGCCCCTGATTCAACGCCGTTATCAAACCTCCGGGGATAGAGACCAGATAAATCACAGCCATGGCAATGGCATTGATGGTAAGCGTTACCGGCAGGCGTTGTTCAATGAGGGTCAGCACCGGTTCCTGATAGACAATGGATGTACCTAAGTGTCCTTCGCAGGTGCTTTTAAGCCAGAGAATATATTGCATGACCAAACCAATGGGGTGGCCATTTTTATCCACCAGATGCAGGCGGCGTTCCATGATTGCCTGTTCCTGCTTCTGGGCCTGCCGAGACTGCATAATCCCGGCGGAAAATTGCCCGCCCCCCGTTGTGAGGCCAGGGGCGAAACGCACAACGGCAAAAAGCATGAAGGTCATACCCAGCAGCGTTGGAATCATCAGCAGCAATCGGCGGATAATATATGTGGTCATGCCTCAATTCCATCTTGTTGCCATTGCCGCGTCATCCAAATACCGTCGATTATTACTGGTACTTCTGGAGTTTCAAAGGGACAAACCAATTCGCTTCCAGCGGCCCGAACTTGCCAACCGGGGCGGTATTGTCGAAGCGCTGGTTGATAAACATCAGCGCTTCCGAGGTGAACAAAAACATATACGGCTGCTGCCGGTACACAATGGCCTGAAATTTATGCCAGATGGCCATGCGTTTGGCCGTATTCATTTCACGGCG
>JAJYGE010000166.1 GCA_021785155.1 Planctomycetota bacterium | reverse complement strand
CATCAGACTTTCATTACCATCAACCCCCGGGCGTGTCCGCACGCTTGCGAGGCTTGGTTCGCCGTAAGTCAGCGTGCCGGTTTTGTCAAAAATAATGGTGCGGCAAGCTTCCACCTGTTCCAGCACTACCGGCTTTTTAATAATAATTCCCCGCCGGGCGGAAAGAGAAATGGCACCGATAATGGCTACGGGGATGGCGATTAACAGCGGGCAGGGTGTGGCGATGACCAACACCGCCAGAAAGCGCACCGCCTGGCCGCTGATTATCCAGGCCAGAATTGCCACCGCCACGGCCAGCGGCGTGTAAAACGCGCCCAACTGATCTCCCAGCCGCCGCAGTTGCGGACGGTCATGTTCGCTGGCCTGCATGACCCGCATGATTTTGGCGTAACGTGAATCAACCGCCAATTGTGTGGCTTTTATATCCAGCACGCTTTCACCGTTAATAGCTCCGGAAAGCACGCTGGAGCCGGGAGTTTTGGAAATTTTGAACGGCTCACCGGTCAGATACGCCTCATCCATCACCCCGTGCCCCGCAACCACCACACCATCAACGGGACAAAGTTCATGCGGAAAAACCTGCAATTCATCGCCGATGGCAACATCGTTAAGCGCGACGTCCACAATCTTACTTCCCCGCTTTTTATGGGCAATCTGCGGCATGCGGCCCGCCAAAGCGCGCAGCACGGATGAAGCGCTGCCCACGGCATAGCGTTCCAGAGTTTCCCCTCCGGAAAGCATCAGCACCACCAGCGCCCCGGCCAGATATTGATCCAGCAGTGCGGCCGTCACAATGGAGATGCCCGCCAGAAGATCGGATCCGAATTGCCGATGCAGCAATTTAACCAGCAGTTCACCCACCAGGGGAATTCCGCCAACGGCCAGTGTGATAAGCAGCGGCGCATCATAAAGTTGCGGCGCGACATGGAGCACAAAGCGCAGAAATAAATTCGCCAGTATGCCCAGTACCGCCAGCGTGGCAATGATCATTTGCCGCCGGCCCCAGAGCGTTCGCCAATGCGGGACACCAACCGGCGCGGAAGCGTCTGTGTCCGCGCCGCGATGCGACGCGGACGTTCTATTGTGTATATCTTGATCCATTGGCGTTATTTTATATGATTTTCACGTTTTGCCAAGCGTTGACGGCATAGAAAAGTTTGGCGTTGTCGCGAGGCCTTAATGTGATTTACGAATCATCCGAATCATTTTAAGATTAATGGATATAAACTTGAGGAACTGCCATGGCACGAAGGTTCGGAAGAATCGCGTGGCTCGTGTAGGCCGGGGGGCAAAAGGAATTGAATCATCACTTTTCACGTTCTTACTCCGGAATCAGCCACCACAGGGGCCTGGCTTTGGCTTTATAAATAAACATATAGTGGAGAATCTTTTTGATCCAGTGGCCGGCGGAGCCGATATCACCGAAAGTAAACTTTAAGTCGCGGCCATATTCCGGAAATTTCTCAAAATCCGGAACAATGGGAAACATCGTCATGGATGCCGCCGTGCCGGACCAGAAGTTAGCGCCGGCCGAGGCCACGCACGCGGCACCCAGTTCCGCCATGGAGGCGGTTTTGGCGGTGTGTCCCTTTTGCCCCAAAATCAGATCAACAATGGTATTGGCCACCACGCGGCCCATAATCGCGGAGGGCATTCCCGTGCGCGGCGGAGCCGGTGAAATAGGGGTTCCCCGGACACTGGTGCGGGGCATGGAAATTGCATGGGGCGGCGCAAAGGCGATGCCGATGGCAAACATGTTGCTGTATTTGGGATTTTGATAGGTTCGCGGCCAGTCAGCGGCCTTCCAATCACGATATTCTTTTTTGGTGTAGTTGGCATCCACCTTCATAAAGCCGCTGGGAACGAACAGGTCCGATGTTATATCATCGCCCGCTCGATTAAAGGCTTTCATCCCGGTGCCGGTGAAGGGAGGAAGCAGCATGGCAAAGTCATAGGCGGTTTCATGAATTTCACCGTCGAGCGTTTCACAAAAAATTTTATCTGCTTCAATTTTTTGAACATGCGCGCCGGCTATCCATTTAATACCGCGTTCGACAAACAGCGACTCGGCAAAGGTGCGGCTATGTACCACGTACCCACCGCGCCGAAAATACATGCCATCAACCCCAAAATCACCCAATTGCGCTTCATTGGTAATAAATACCAGCGTGGCCATGTTGCGTACGCCATGGCGTCGAAGTTCAAATTCCACGTTCAGCACATATTCAAACGCCGCTCCCTCGCAGGTGCACATACCGTGCCCCGTACCAACGACCAGTGTTTTCTTGACGCCTTTTTTCATCTCCGCGATGCACGCCAGAAATGCCGCCGATGCTTTATCCGCGTGTTCAAAGGTGCAGACCGATTGCGTAAAGGCCTCCGGCCCAAGTCCCGCGGTAGCCGCGAAATTCAGCTTAGGCCCGGTGGCATTGATAAGGTAATCGTAAGCCAGACGCTGCCGGGTGCCCTTTTGCTCCCCGGCGGTAAGCTCCACGGCCACATAAGGTCCCGCCGGGGCGTCCGCGGCGGAACCTTCGGGATAAATCTCCACCGCTTTGCCCTGAATAAATTCAATGTTCATCCGCGCGTAGACGGGCCGCAACGGCACGACAACCTCACTGGATTTCATGGCACCCACACCCACCCAGATGTTGGATGGAATCCAGTTGTAAATGTCTTTAGGCGAAACCACAGTGACCTGATGCGTGCGCGGCAACCGACGACGCAGAAATAATGCGGCGGTGTGTCCGGCAATTCCAGCCCCGAGAATAACTACACGAGCCATAATGGGTACCTCATCTGCGGAGCGCGGAACACATCCTGGTAAATAGGATGATCCGGCATAACCGCTTAACCCGCTTTCTTGTGGGTGTAATATGTCGGCATCGGGTTGCCGAGTTTTTTCCACTGGGCAATCACCGCGTCCGCTTTACCGGCGCTATTGAGCACATGGAGCTTGCGTTGCACCATGGAAATAATGGCCTCCCGCGCCGGTCCCAGGTAATTACGCGGATCGAATTCCGCCGGTTTGGTGGCAAAGACTTCGCGAATCTTTGCGGTCATGGCCAATCGCAGATCCGTGTCAATGTTTACCTTGCATACGCCATATTTCCGCACCGCCATGGAAATCTGATCTTCCGGCACACCTTTGGCATTGGGCATGGCACCGCCGTATTTGTTGACCAGATCAATAAATTCCTGCGGCACACTGCTGCTGCCGTGCATTACCAGGGGAATACCGGGGCAGGTTTTCATGATTTCCTCAATGCGGTTAAAGGCCAGCTTGGCTTCATGTTTGAATTTGAAGGCACCATGGCTGGTGCCGATGGCCACCGCCAGAGAATCCAACCCGGTTCTCTTGCAAAAGTCGGCCGCCTGCTGCGGATCGGTGAGAAATTTTTCAACGTTCTTTTCATACTCATGGGCGTCCATGCCGACAACATCTTCTTCAATGCCGCCCAACATGCCCAGTTCGGCTTCCACGACCACGCCGGCGGCGTGTGAAACTGTTACCGCTTCGGCTGTGATCTTGACATTTTCCTCATACGCATGGTGGCTGCCATCAATCATCACGCTGGTGTATCCATCATTGATGCAGGTTTTGATCAGATCAATGGTATCGCCATGATCGCAGTGGATACAGACCGGGACTTCCGGATGATCTTCCACGGCCGCGTCAATAATATGTCTGAGATAACGGATGTTGGCATATTTGCGGGCACCCTTGGAAATTTGCAGGATGCAGGGGCTTTTTTCTTTGGCGCAGGCCTCAATAATGGACTGGGCCAGTTCCATGTTGTTGACATTGAACGCCCCAATGGCAAATCCACCTTCATAAGCCAGATCAAACATGGGTTTTGTGGTCATTAACGGCATGGTTTATTACTCCTGTATTTATTGATCTTCAAATCCAAAACACAATTCAAGGCTCTTATTATAGAGAAACGCATCCACGCTCGCCAGCGACGGCATGTTGCCTGCCAAGCCACGGTTAAAATGTCCTGCCTGGCGGGGCGTGAGGCCTTTTTTGTCCGGGAGCCTGTCCAAGCAATGGCCGGGATTGCCATTACACCACTGTTGTCTCGGCGGGCGTGGCAATATTTCCGGGCACCCGTGGCGGTGGCTGTTGCCGCAGTGCAGAGAACAGGAGAAAGTTGAACAGGAGAGTCCCGGCGCGGGGCCTGTCGATTTAGTCAAAAATCTTGCTCACAACTGGTCTTGGCGCTCTAAAAATGGGGGTGGAGTCGCACAAAACAGGGTTAAATCGACACCCTCCGCGCCGGGACTGACACAGGAGCCGAACAACTTCACCTGCGGTCACCTGTTCGCCTGATCTCCTGATCAAAGTCATTTTGGCCGTGGGCTGGAATGGGGATGGGAAATGTGAGATTTCAAATTTCAGATGGTACAGCGGGATGGCGCGTCCCGGTACGCTGGTTTGGATGTGTTGCCACACCCAGCATAGAGTTCCTGATGTAGGCATCTTGACGGTTATCGCTGCGCTGGGTAGTGTGGTGCGGTAACCCGGCGAGCCGGGAACAATGCGAGCGGTTCGAAGCGTGAAGAACAGTGTACTATTATCATGGCCGGGTGTCAGGAAACACGTGGATGTTCGTGGATTTCCTCCGTTGTGGTTATTGGCGTCGTTTCTAACTTGCATGATGGCAACTTGGGTAGGCGCGCTGGCCGCCCCGGCAATCGGAGAGATCCTGCAATCTCCGGTCACGCTCACATCGGGAAGCATAATACTGACATGCAAACTCTCCGGGCGCGGCTCCGGCTTGAACATCAGTCTTGGATTTAAGGGCAAGCCCACGGCCAGTTTTTCATCTAGTGATCCGCTACGAGCGGAAATAGTCAATGCTGCGTTTAAGATTCAAACATTGCGTGGTTCATATCAGAGCGTCAAGAGGCTACCTTCGGGATTGGAATGTCGAGGCATTTTGCGGTCGCCCGCCGGCACCGTTCTGAATTTCGTGGATCGATATGTCGCCACCGCGACCGGGCTTTTTCAATTTTACCGCAAGGTCACCGTGGAACACCGCGGGAGAACCGATGTTGGCTTTGCAACGCGGTTTTCGCTCTGGTCAACCCATGCGATGTCAATGCCGCAAAGCCAGTTTTTTGTCCCGGGTATCTGGTATGCCACCAACAAACATTTACCCCGCCATGCGCTGGCTGCCAATTATAAGCAGCGGCGGTTTATCTTTCGGCAAGACCGCATGCCCATGCCGCTTATCATGTTGCGCGATCCCGCAACGAGAACAACATTAACGCTGCTGGACAGTCATCCGGCCGGAGCCTCGTTTGTCGGCGACCAGACTCCCAGTCCCGTATGCAGCGCACGCTTGAAGTTTGCGTCACTGGGAGTGGTTCAGCGCCAGAAACGTCTGGCGCTGACCATGCTCTATCCGGGATCTGAAGGCGATACCACTTACGTGCTTGCGGGACAGCGCGGTTGGGTGGGCCTTCCGGGACACAAGGGGTGGGTGGCCCGTTATCATCCATTACGACCGGGCTTTACCCAGCGTTACCAACTGCTGATAAAACTCGGCAAGTCACAAACTTTTAATACAGCTTTGGCGGCCGCTTTGAGTTTGGGATGGCGTGTTTTAAACCCTCCGGTGTATCACGTCAGCCTTCCGGAAGTTTATAAAGATCAAGTAGAACTATTGAACCATTATTGCCAATCTTTTAATGGCGTGGAAGGCACTCCATATACGGTCGCCCTGCCCGGCGGACAGGTCGGAGCCACCAGCCAGGAAATCGGTTTTACGGGAAAAGAGGCGCTTAATGCTTACCAGTTGATTCGTTACGGATTGAAATATCATCATCCTGGCATGTTGAAAAAAGGTGAGGCTATCATTCACTTCTGGGTTACGAAATCCCCTTACCCGTCCGGCTCAGGGCTGTTTCGAACCTGGTTTAACCCCCAACCCACACCAAAGTGGTGGAACGCCTATCCAACCTTTCTGCGCGAAGTGGCCGGCGGTGCCAGGGGAATTCTTCTGGCGTGGAATGCGGAGGACAAAATGCGGCGATCGCATCCCGCATGGTTGCACTTTTGTGTGCGCTTTGCGCAATGGCTTGAAAAACAACAACATGCGAACGGATCTTTTGATCGCGCTTTTTCCTTTCCAGCCGGTTTGCCGATTGACACCAGCAAGGCCAGCACGCTTTGTCCCGTGCCATTTCTTGTGGATATGTATCGCGTTACGGGGCATCTCATTTATCTGCAAATGGCGGTTAAAGCCGGTAATTACGGCCAGAAAAGATTTATTCCGGATTCGGTTTTTTCGGCGGCACATTGGATAATCCGGATCTTCGGGACAAGGAAGGCGGCACGATTGCGTTTGGTGCGTTCATGAGTTTGTACAATGCCACCGGCAAGCGACGCTGGCTGCGTGATGCCCGGGTCGCCGCCAATTATTCCGCCTCCTGGATTTTTGCGTGGAATATTCCCATGGACCCGGACGACCCGCGATGCGATTTTCCAGCCCATCGCAGCACGGTGGGAATGAGCATGATTGCCACTGGAAATTCAGGTATGGATGTATATATGTCACTGTGCTGGTTCGACTACTACCGCCTCTGGCTTGACACCCATTACCAGCTATACCGGCGCATTGCCAATGTATGCGCGTTTGACACCAAGCAGACGATGGACTTGAACGGATATCCTCATTACGGTTTTATCGGCCTTCAGGAAGAGGCCACAATCTCCGCTGTTTGCCGCGGTTGGAGTGTCGGCGTGTGGGTACCATGGATTACATCCAATCAACTTTTACCCCTGACCGCATGTCAGGATTGCTTTGGCACGATGCATCTGAGGAAGATCGAAGCCATGCCTCTGCCACAACAGGAAAAAATGAATAAAGCCTTTGCCCCCTGGAACGCGCGGAAACGCCGATGAAAACAGGACAACGGTGGATGTCACCTTTCCGCATATTATCGAATAATCCGTGCGCTGCCGCCATGAAATACGTGTAGCAGTTCCGACAGACTGATCTGACTGGTATCGCCACGGGTGCTCTGCAGCAAGGCTCCATGGGCGGTTCCAAGATCAACGGCATCCTGCGGGTTCATTCCCGTGAGTAGTCCATACGCCAGCCCGGAGCAGAATCCATCGCCTCCGCCCACGCGGTCTTCAATTTCCAGAGCTTCATAGCGCCGGCTGTGATGAAATTTCCCTTCCAGCCACAAAATCGCCGACCAGTTATTGACCAGGCCTGATTTTACCTCACGCAGCGTGGTGCCCACGGCCTTAATATTGGGATATTTCTTGACTACCTGCTGCACCATTTTTTCATACGCGCCGGTATTGAGATCGGAAAGGTGGGCATCCACTCCGGGAACGTCAAAGCCCAGGACTTTCTGAAAATCTTCCTCATTGCCGATCAATACATCCACATTTTTAATCAGATCGGTGGTAACACTTTGCGCCTTATTACTGCTCCAGAGTTTGGAGCGGAAATTAAGATCGTAGGACACCACGGTACCCGCGGCTTTGGCGGCCTGCAATGCTTCCGCCACCACGCCGGAGGTGCCATCGGAAAGGGCGGTAAAAATGCCGCCCGTGTGCAGCCAGCGCACGCCCTTTTTGAACAGGGATTTGAAATCAATGCTTCCCGGCTGCATATTCATGGCCGCTGAATGACCGCGATCATACATGGTCACCGACGCCCGCACGCTGGTGCCAACTTCCGTAAAGTTCAGGCCGATACGATCCTTGCGGCCAACGCCGTCGTATTCCGCCATAATCACATGGCTCATATCCATGCCCACGGCGCGGCCATGATTCAAGATGATACGTCCCACCGGATTATCCACCAGCCGGCTGGCAAAGCCCGTGCGCAACCCAAGCCGCGCCAACCCGTAGGCCACGTTATATTCTCCGCCGCCAACCCACACTTCCAGGGTGTTGGCAAATTCGATGCGGCCATGCCCCGGCGGTGACAGCCGGATCATGCACTCGCCGAGACTTACCAGATCCATTGTACTTTCCGAGGATGGCTTGATATTCATTTACGTTAATCCTTATTTTAAAGGTTATGCTTGTCCTTATACGCCCGCAACTTCATGGGCGGATTGCCAACGTGGGTTAATCAGGTGAATGGCGATCACGGCTACGAGGTAAGCCGAGGCGGCTATCGCAAAGAGTATCGCATATTTGCCATGCGTTAAGTGCAGCAGCCAGCCGACGCCCGCATTCACAAAGAAGCCTAATCCGGCCGCGGCAGCACCACCGAGTCCCACCAGTGATCCGACCACTTTTCCCGGCATGGTATCCGAGACCATGGTAAAGAGGTTGGCGGAAAAGCCCTGGTGCCCCGCGCAGGCCAGGCCAACGAGTACCGAAGCCAGAAGATAATTCCCGACATAAGCGGCCCCAAAAACAGGAATAACGATTAACGCGCAGACCAGCATGGTCGTTTTACGGGCCGCATTAAGCGACCACCCGCGCGCCAAAAACCAGCTTGACATCCAGCCGCCACCGATGCTGCCCAGATCGGCCATGGCATAGATGATGATCATCGGCAGCACCATGGCCGTAATTTTTACATGGTGGACTTTGTAGAAAAAGCCCGGAATCCAGAATAGCCAAAACCACCAGACCGGGCTGGTAAGCAATGTTCCAACGATAAAAGCCCAGGACTGCTTATAGCTCAGCAGCGTGGCCCATCGGATGTGGTGAGGCTTCTCCGGCAAATCGCTGCGGATATAAGTCAACTCTTCCGCGGACAGATTGGGATTCTTGTCCGGTTCCCGATAACGCAGCAGCCACCAGATCACCCAGACGATGCCCAGAGCACCGGCTATCAGAAAACCCGTTTGCCACCCCAGCCGAGGCGCTACTTGATTGACCAGCAGAGCGGCCAGTGCCACCCCCAGACTTGTTCCAGCGTTAAATATGCCGGTGGTTAATGCCCGCTCCTTTTTTGGAAACCACTGGCCGACGGTCTTAATGGCACCTGGAAAATTGGCTCCCTGCGCTACACCCATAATTCCCTGGATGGCCATGTAACCCGCCACCGTGGTCGCAAAATACATGCCCGCTTCAGCGCCGCTGAAAATAATCACTGTTAACGCAAAACCTATCCATACGCCGACCGCGTCCATAAACCAGCCGCACAGAGCATAGCCAATCGCGTACATCGCGCTGAAAACAGCGGCAATATACCCGTATTCCACTTGTGAAAAGTGCAACTGAGTCAGAAGGCGCGGTTCCAGCAAAGACATCATCACGCGATCAAGATAGTTAATCGTGGTGATGAGAAACAATCCCAGGCAGATCGCCCACCGGTACCCGCGCCAATGAAAGCCCCGAGATGGTATTAAATC
This sequence comes from Planctomycetota bacterium, assembly GCA_021785155.1. The sequence continues at coordinate 8,860 of JAJYGE010000166.1, read as the reverse complement.
CGGCGGTGATGCTTTTGAATCAGCCACATTATCCTCACCGATGCGGGGACACCGCACCAATCCGCCGATAACCAACATGCTGGGACGCGCAAGTGCGTCCCAACTCCCCGCCCAGATGGTGATCCACGATCGCCCATACTTCGAACCGTTTGCATGGTTTCCAGTTCGCCGGGATGCCCCATCACGTTACCCAGCGCGGCAATAGCCGTCAACATGCATCCATCATGAACTCTATGCTGGGTGTGGCAATACATCCGAACCAGTGTACCGGGACGCGCCATCCCCTTTTAGACGCGTGTGCTTGCATCGCGCGGCTTGTGCGGAAATATGGCCACGCCGTGTGAAATGAGCAGTTGTGTTCAAGATGAGAGTAGGTCTCTCGCAGTCGGGTGGCAGAACTGGATGCGTTGGCGGCGTGCCGCCAACGCTGCTGGCGTTACGACTGGGTAGTGGACTTGGACATCCAAGGGTTCTTCGATAACATCGATCACAACCTGATGATGCACGCGGTCCGCAAGCACACGGAGAATCCGTGGGTGCTGCTGTACATTGAGCGCTGGCTCAAGGCCCCGGCTGAAACGTCCGAAGGAAAGCGCACGAGCCTACCCAGTTTGACTTCCTGGGCTATGGCTTTCAACCCCGCGCGGCCAAAAGCCACTGGGGCAAGCTATTCACCGCGTTCCCGCCGGCGATCAGCCGGAAGGCCATGAAAGCCATTGTGACGGAAGTCCGTGGCTGGGGCCTTCAACGGAGCAACGCCATGGAACTGGAGGACCTGTCGCGGAGATTCAATTTGAAAATCCGTGGCTGGATCACCTATTTTGGGCGGTACTACCCAACGGCGCTCCGGCGTGTCTTTCGCCACCTAAATCGGCGATTGGTGCGTTGGGTGCAACGGAAATACAAACGATTCCGAACCCACGAGCGACGGGCTTGGCACTATCTGCGCCGCCTGGCGCAGGGCAAGCCCAATCTATTCGCCCACTGGGCGATCGGAATCATGCCATAATCTTATGGCAATGGCGATGATGGGAGCCGGATGAGCCGAGAGGCTCATGTCCGGTTCTGCCAGAGCGCGGGGGTGAAACTTCCCCGCGCCACTCACCCGATCAGCCCACGTCCGATAGTATAAAAGTCGCAGCCAACGGAAAGCCCGGTAAAATGGCGGTATTTCCCGTACATTACATATTAGACGCCCGGCGAGCAATGGCCTTGGCAAAAGCCCGACAGTCTGATAAGCCGGGAAACGGATTAATATTGAAACAATTTTTTGCCTTGTGAACCGATTTAGTATAAAGTATGGGTTAAGTTACCAGCAGGCATCCGGTGGTGTGTGCTAAAAAGACCAGTTCCGGATGAAATCAGTTGATTTACTGCTGGTAACGGAGGTTAGCCGAAGGCAGGGTCATTCTGCTCTTTGTTCGCGTATAGCGCCCAGGGTGGAGTGCCTTGGCAAATGACACAAGCATTGGCTACGTAGAGTCAATGTGTGTCGGAAAAATGTCGTCAGGCTGCTGGCATGAGTATTTCCGGCGAATTACGCAAGGAGGCGTTCGAGGTTGACGAGTTCAGCCTTGCGGGGCCGCATCTTGTCCAGGAGCCGGCGAGAGAGAGGTTTGTCGTGTCTGATTCTAATCCTAACGATCCACATGTGACCGGAAGTGCGCCGCGCCCGGCCTTTGAGATTTTCAGGCCGGTGCCTCATACGGCACCCCCGCGCACGCCCAAAGGGCCAAAACGTGACGTGAAGAGTGCGGCGGAGCCAACGCCGGTAGACAAGTCGGAATCGACCAATCCGCAGTCCGAGCCACTGGCTGACATACTGGCCCAGGAAGATCAAGCCAATGTTGCGGCATCCGCCACGGCTACGCTGAAAATTCCGATGCAGACGCAAATTAAACTCGTGCAGGAAATGCAAAGCGGACAGCGTGATTTTCAAACTGTGGCCCTGGAAATTCTGCAAAGCAATTTCCGCTGGCCCGGATATCTGAAAATTGAACCTGCCGACGCCCAACAGAACCAGCTTTTTCCGGTGGCCCCGGAAAAGATGACGGTTCCGTTGCAACATCGCAACATTAACTTTGGATCACTGGTGCTGGAAGGCACCGCCAAAAGCGCGCGCATTACCGATCAGCTTCAGCAATCCGCGGCCTGGCTGACCGCCATGCTGGTGCTGAACCGCAATTTCAAAAATCTTCGACGCCTTGCGGATACCGATGAACTCTCCGGTGCGTACAATCGGCGCTACTTTATGGAAAATGTTCCGCATCTGCTGGATCGCGCTAGAAAAGACCGCTTCTGCGTGACGATCCTGCTGTTTGATATTGATGATTTCAAACAATACAACGATCATTTTGGACACGCCGCCGGTGATGCCATCATCCGTGAAGTTATCGGCCTGCTGCGGCATTGCACCCGCAATCGGGACATGGTGGCGCGCATCGGTGGCGATGAGTTTGCGGTAGTCTTCTGGGATGAAGGCGGCCTGCGCCAGCCGGACTCTCAGCATCCCCGTACCGTATTGAATATTGCCCAGCGCTTCCGGAAAGCGGTGGCTGAACATCCGTGGAATACGCAAGGCGGTCCAATTGCGGGTCGTTTAAGTATCAGCGGTGGACTGGCAACATTTCCGTGGGATGCCCAGAATCTCAACGATCTTTTAGCTGTTGCCGATCAAGAATTGATGCGTGCGAAATCCATGGGAAAAAATGCCATTGTGCTGGCAGGCCCTTCCAGTCCCGCGGACAGCGATGATGACAAGCCATCAACATTCCCCGGTCATTGAAGTTCCAGATATTGTCCGCCATTATTGACATGATTAAGATCGTAACCGTTAACGGGCGGTCGATTATCCCATGGTCTTTTTAACAGACAATGATTGCGTCCGGCACCGGTCCGACAAAATATAGATGCGTGGTTCCTGCGATTTATGCCGCACCCTTCGGCCCCGCGGTCGAAGCAATCGTTGCCTCAATCGGTGAATCACGGTCCTGCCGGGCCAGTTGCCCGCAGGCGGCGGCGATGTCTCTTCCGCGGCTGCGCCGTACATGTGCATTGATGCCGGCACCGCGCAATGCGGTTTGAAATTCCAGCATGGTTTTTCCCGATGGTCGGCGGAACGGCAAATCCGGAACTTCATTGTAATAAATTAAATTTACATTGGCCCTCAATTTACGGGCTACTGCCGCCAGTTCGGCGGCATGTTCCGGCAATGTGTTGACGCCATCAAGCATGATATATTCAAGGGTTAATTCACGTCCGGTATTTTGAAAATAATATTGCCCGGCTTCAATAATGGCCGCAATCGATATGCCGCGCGCCCAGGGAATGATCTTTTTCCGCAGGGCATCGTTGGGTGCGTGCAGACTCAACGCCAGCGTAACCGGCAGGCCGACATCGGCAAGTTGCCTTATCTGTGGCGGCAGGCCGACGGTACTGACCGTGATCTTTCTTCCACCAATTTTCAGCCCCCAATCCGCCATGAGGATCCGAATCGCCGCGACCGTGGCGTCAAAATTAGCCAGCGGCTCACCCATTCCCATAAATACCACGTTGGTCAGGCGCAATTTTTCCGGCAGCAAGGCGCTTAATCGCAACGCTTGTTCAATAATTTGCCCCGGGCGGAGGTTGTTTTTAAGTCCCTGCAGGCCGCTGGCACAAAAAGCGCAACCCACCGGGCAGCCCACCTGAGTGGAAAGGCATGCTGTGCGTCGATGGGCGACGGTGATATTGCCATCTTCATCGCTGCGGTCATCATCCGAGGGAATCATAACGCTTTCCGTCAAGCCGCCATCAGGCCAGCGGATAAGAATTTTTTCCGTATCGTCGGTGGCACGGATATGACGCACCATCGTGCCGGAGAAGAGGGTATATTTTTCCGCCAACAACGCCCGGTCATTGCGGGAAAGATTGGTCATTTGATCAAATGCAACGGCACGCTTCTTAAAAATCCACTCCATAATCTGCGCGGAGCGGTATTTGGGCATACCGAATTCAGACGTCTGGGCCTGAAGGTCTCCAGGTGTTAAGTCAAGGATGGAGGTCTTCGCTTCGTTCATTACCACATGATAACCGATTCACGGACTTTGACAGATTAATTGGCCGGCGCTGGCGTAACGGTTTCGGGCGGATTATCGGGTTTTGTCGTGGGCGCACCGTCTGGGGTTCCGCTATTAAGGATATGAGCGTCGGCGTTGTGCCGTGCCACGTCGGTTCGTTCACGTTGGATTGCCAGATAGACTTCTTTGCGATGCACCGGCACAGTATTGGGGGCTTTGATGCCAAGTCTTACTTTGTCTCCGCGGATGTCCACTATCGTGATTTCGATATTATCGCCAATCATGATGCTTTCATCGTGCTGACGTGAGAGTACCAGCATAAATCAACTCCTTGACTTGTCAGCATAAATCCATTTATTTCCGGTTTCGGGCTTACGTCGCCCGACCAGCCTGTCATCTTAATTTTCATGCGACTTCCAGCATATTATATCTCATTTGCGGCATGAATTCGCGTGGCATATACCGCCGCGATTATCGCACCTTCATCGCCCTGCCCCTAACCTGTGCCTGCCACGCCAGGCACCATGAATCGGAACGTGTTTGTACATAACCATCAGCACGCCATTCCCGACAGACCGAATACCAACTCGGCATACGCCCGGCATCCAAATCCGGAGGTACAGACCGGTAATCTCACGGTCTACCCTAATTATTCGTGTTAATAAGGCCCATAAGTCCAATAAATATTGATATTATTCGTTTTATTATGCGTTTACGAATATTATTCATTTTTTCAGGCAACTTTCATTTATTGGCGTTACATTATGTACCATGGCAGAACATGCGCATCCATCAAACAGCAATAAACCGGCCGAAAAAGTCAAGTCCTGGTTCAGTGCATCCGGATACAACCCACTGGTGGCTTTTCTAAGACGGATTGTCATTCCCGTAGCGGCCATTTCTGCCTTGTGCCTTCTTGTTTACTACCCCTTGCATGCGGCGGGATTTATCTGGGACGACGGCTATTGGATCCTTAATGATCCGGCCATGCATCACTGGTGGGACTTGCGCTTCGTCTGGTTTGATCCCATGACCTTCATGCAGTATTACCCCTTGTCGGTAACCGCCTATTTTCTCCAATGGCAACTATGGGGTTCTGACGCACTGGGCTTTCATACCGTCAGCTTCCTGCTGCAGGTAATCAATGCGGTCTTTTTGTGGCGAATTCTCCGTCGGTTGCGACTGCGTGCGGCCTGGCTGGCGGCGGCTATTTTTGCGATTCATCCGGTGGTGGTGGAATCTGTGGCGTGGGTGGTAGAGCAAAAAAATCTTATATCCGGTTTTCTGGTGCTCGCGGCGGTGTGGAGTTGGATACGCTTTGCCGGGTTAGATGGGCCGGACGAGCAATTGGAATCCGGTGCGCCGGTATATCAATGGCGCTTTTTCGCGGCGGCACTGACTTTCTATTTTCTGGCGGTATGCGCCAAAACCTTCGTCTGTGCGCTGCCGGCGGCCATACTGATATTGACATGGTGGAAACTTGGCCGCATAACCCGCAAACATCTTGTTGCCGGTGTTCCCTGGTTTGTCATCACCGCCGGTGCCGGGTGGATGGCGGCATGGCGCGAGCGTAATGGAGCCGGGGCGCATGGCAACGCTTATCACTTTACGCTGTTTCAACATCTGGTAATTGCGGGAAAGGATATCTGGTTTTATGTCGGAAAGCTGTTCTGGCCGCATCCGATTTTAATGGTCTATCCTCGTTGGCAGGTGCACGGTTTTACAACCATTGACCTGCTGTATCCGTTAACTGCCGCATTGGTGGCGGTCGGATCTTTCGCGCTCCGCAAGCGGTTCGGACGGGGTTTGTTTGCGGCCACGGCAATCTACGCGGTGATGGTTTCGCCGGCATTGGGATTTGTGCCGTTTGCCGGCATGACCATTACGTTCGTGGCTGACCACTATTTTTACCTTGGCTGTATAAGTTTAATCGTATTGGCGGTGCAAATCGGTGCGATGGCTGTTTCTAAACTGCCCGTAAATTCGCGGAGCCGATACACACAAAACCCAACCCGCACATCGTCAGCGCCGATTGGCGCGATCCACTTCAGATTGTCCACGGCGGTAGCAGCCGGTGTGTTGGCGGCGCTGGGATTGGTCAGTTATGTTCAGTGCACGTACTACGTCCCTCCCCTGAAGATTTGGGTGCATGAGCTGGATTATGATAAACAGTGCTTTAAAGCCTATGAGATAATGGCCATTCATGAGCTCATCCATCATCACCTCAACCAGGAGTTTGCGGATTGCCAGGCCGCCCTCAAGATTACCAAAGGGACAGATCCAGTTGCCAATGAGTTGCTGGGATCGCTTTATCTGGAAAACAAACACAATATTCCGCTGGCCATGCAATATTTCCGAAAATCACTGATGGCGGATCCATATCAGGCCAAGATAATTATCAAATTGGCCCATTGCTACCAGCAGCAGGGCAACTGGAAAATGGCGGTCAAGGATCTCAATCGGGGAATTGCCCTGATGCCCGGCTCAAGTGCGCTTTATCTGGCCTTCGCGCAGGCCCAATCGCACCAGGGTAACACGACATTGGCGATCAAGGCATTGCGTGACGCCATTGCCTGCGATTCCCACAATGCCGACGCCCGGTATAATCTGGGTGTGATTCTCGATGGCAGCGGGCACTGGCGGCAGGCTATGGCCGAATATCGCAAAGCACTGGCTATTAATCCGGGTCTGGTGCCGGCGCATTATTTTTATGGCCTGGATTTGTTGAACCATGCCCACCCCGCTGCAGCCGTGCAACAGTTTCGCACGGTGCTTACTTTAAATCCCGGGAATCCGTCAGCTTTGGCCCTCCTGGCCAAAGCCTTGCGGGCGGCGGGCCATCCGCGCCCGGCGGCGGCGACGGGGCAACACGCTTCACAAACCCAAAAATAGCGGCACAGGAATATTAGATGGTTTGGCCGGCGTGTCTTTCCAAACCCGCTAAACTGCATAAAATGTCCTCATAGGTGTGATTTATCACCGGCGAAAGGAACGTTGCTGCCCCATGTCCACCCGTTTTTATAATACGCTGCACCATCAGCTTGAGAATTTTATTCCCCTTCAGCCCGGCCCGGACGCAACCGATCCCCTCCGTTCGGCCAGCATCGGGATCTATAGTTGTGGCCCAACTGTCTATGACTATGCCCACATCGGCAATTTTCGCGCATTTTTGTTTGCCGACGTGCTGCGGCGTTATCTGGAACTGCGCGGCGCACACGTAACGCACATTATGAACATGACGGATGTGGGTCACATGACCGATGACCAACTGGCGGACGGTGCTGGCCGCGACAAACTGGAAGTGGCCGTGGAAAAAATGAAGGAGACAAAAAAAGACGGTAAAGCCCTGGTGGAAAATCCCAACGATCCATTTGCGGTGGCGGATTATTTTGCCCGGGCATTTCTTGATGACGCCCGACTGCTGGGACTGGGCGTGGTGGCGGATTATGACGCGGCGATGACGGAAGAGGCCCGGGAACGCATTATTCCGCGCCCGACCCGGCATATCCCTGAATTTATTGCCATGATCCAAACCCTCATCGCACGGGGGCATGCTTATATCGGGGCGGATGGCGTGGTTTATTACGATATTCATAGTTTTCCAGCGTACGGAAAACTCTCCGGTAATTCTCTGGAGCAGTTATCCCATGGAGCCGGGGGAAGAACCAATGAACAAGCGGCTAAACGGCATCCGGCTGATTTTTTTCTTTGGAAGCCCGATACACATCATCTCATGCGTTGGCCCAGTCCTTGGGGAGAAGGGTATCCCGGCTGGCATATTGAATGCAGTGTGATGTCCATTCGCGCCCTGGGGCAGTCTTTTGATCTGCATACCGGCGGTGAAGACAATATCCATCCCCATCATGAATGTGAAATCGCCCAGTCGGAAGGGGCCACTGGAAAGCCATTTGTTAAATATTGGATGCACACGCGGCATCTGATGGTCAATGCTGAAAAAATGTCCAAGTCCAGGGGTAATTTTTTTACCATTCGTGATCTCATGGAAAAGGGGTTTGATCCGGTGGTGATTCGGTGGGGCCTTATCAGCACACGTTATCGTGAACCGATGAATTTCACACTTCAGAGCCTCCATGAAGCGGCGGCGGCCATTACCACGCTGCGTGATCTGGCGGAAAAATTGACAACGACGGTGGCGGCAGTCGATGAAGCCGCCGGCGACGGGGATTTCACCGCACCCAATGCCACGGCGATCGCGCCGCTTGAACCCATGCTTGAGCCTGCCGAGGCGCGAATGATCGCGGAATTTAACTCCGCCATGGACGATGATTTGAATGTTTCAGGCGCGTTGGCAGCCCTGTTTACATGGGCGAACCCACTGCATAAGCAGAAGACCATACCGTACCGGCAGGCACGCGCGGCCCTTCAAAGCCTCAAAATGGTGGATCATGTTCTGGGGGTTATTTTTACCCCGCTGCAACCTCTGCCAACGGTCAAACAACGGCAAGTCCAGGAGTTAATGCAACAGCGCGCCGCAGCCCGGCAGCGGAAAGATTTTGCCGCCGGCGATTCCATTCGCAGGGAAATTGCGGAACTCGGGGTGGAAATTAAAGACACGCCCGCCGGTTCAACGTGGCGTCCGCGCTTGGCACCATTCACCGCTTGAATCCAGATCCCTATTTCTACGTCGTATTGCGGCGAACTTAGTGCCCTGTTCCACCCGTAATTACGGATGGAACAGGGCACTAGTAGTGTGATTCTAAAATAACATTGCAATGCGAGATTTGCTGGTGTATACTATATACTTTCCAAGGAAGGAAGGTGTGGTATGCCGTTTATACCCC
>JAJYGE010000155.1 GCA_021785155.1 Planctomycetota bacterium | reverse complement strand
GCCAGGGCGTGGCAATACATCCGGGCAGTGTACCGGGGCACCCCATCCCCTTTTAGCCGCGTGTGCTTGCACCGCGTGTTTTGCGCAGCAGCCGTCGGTGTTGAGAAAGTAGAAAATAGACCGCAGTGGTGCCTCATCTTGCGACAGTCCTGGCGCGCCGGGACTCTACTGCTCGACTCTCTACTGTTCTCTGCTCTGCGCCGCCGCCGCTGATCAGCCACAGCGCGTCAGCCGCCGCATCCCGTCGGACCGGGATGTGGCCCTTATCGCTGGTCATTGTGTTAACGGAACCCTCATGCACGGAGCGGCCCACCTTGTCATTCGCGCCATTGTCATTGTGTATCAGGACTGGAAGCGCGTCGGGAATGGCTGTGGTCCGCCTCTTTCAACAAGTGGTCGATCAGGGATGATTCCCCGGCTTGCTGCGTGAATTCCAAGCCGCCATCGTTCTGCAGATAAATCACGTACAACCGTCCCGGCTTTACAGGCCGATATACCGCCTGCCCCTGCACAATATCCAGCCCCAGTTTACTGGCGGCACCGGGATGTTCCATGAGTTGGTGGATATGGTGCCAGAGATTAAGTGTAAAGGTATCCGGGCGGCCATTTTTACCATCCAGACACGGCGGCACACCTTGCGCGTCCAACAGACTGCTACCTGAATGCGGTGATTGCTTAGTTGAAAAAATCCGACGAAAAAAAGCCAGTGACTTGCCGCGCAGAATATCGCCGTCTTCCACAAACTTGTTCTGAAACTTCAGGACATAGCCATCCACATAAGGCGTATCACCGGGGATGATAATCCTGCGAATCGGCAGCGCCTGCCGCCGACCACCCGGGCCATTGACAAATTCTTCCCAAAGCAGCGTGGTTTGCAAAACCCGCTTCTGGCCGTTGATCACCTGCCCGTCGACGACCAGTTCAGCCATGCGCCGTTTGCCCGTAAGGCGGTTGATGACATGCTCCAAATGCTTGCGTTCACGCTGCAATTGCAAGATACGGGCGTTGCGCGAGGTGAAATAAATAGCCAGGTTGATACCGGTGGCCATGAGCGTAACCAGCACTACCAGAACAATTATACGCTTCAGAAATTGACGCATCACACGATCCTCAGGTCTGCTGGAGAAAAACGCTCCAACGCATTATTTACTGCTTCAGAGCCGCCAGTCGGACCTTCCATTTACGATCCATGGCGGCAACGGTTGTCGGTGTCCATACGGTGCCGTTCGCTGCCTGATATTTTACCAGCGATCCATCCGCTTTAACCCATAAATTGGCAATTCCCGGATCCAGTTGATCGGTGAGATGATACACATCCATGGATTTGCCGTGCAGGGAGATCGTTTGCCTTCCCAGCACATTCAGCATCCGCAGGCCCAGTCGCCGGTCGCCGGAGTTATACGCCACAAACGCCATGGATGAAGGTTTGGTGAGATCCACCAGCCGCGGCCAGAAATATTTCAAGGTTAAGGGCAAATAGGCCGGCATATAGGAAGGCAGATCAAAATGAGCGGGCTTGTTGCGTTGTCCGGGCAGAATTTGGCGATGCTGCGTGTAAACGGTTATCCAGCGATGACGAACAAACAAGTCCGTGGGCTGACCATGCTTATTGAGTGCCGGAACCGAAGCCGATTGTTCATCCCCCGTCTCCCGCACCCAATGTATTTCCATATTGGGATAGGGAATCTTGATGTGCTCCAGTTTAGGTTTATTGGTTTTCGGATCGATGACGATCCGCTCCTGCCGCATTTTCACCAGTTGCGGATTGTTAATCGGAATCAGCGTCTCTACGGCCTTGTCCCAATTGTTGTAATGAATTGCCGGTCCTGACGCGCTACCCTGCCGCGCCAAGGCCCAAAAGCAAACCACCTTGGAAAAAGCGACTTCGCCGTCCGGCAAAAAAGACCGCGCGTTGGTAGCGCAGAATATACCGCGATAACCATCTTCCGTTCCCGGATAACAGGATAGCATGACATAGCCGATACCATGTCCATCGGCTTTAATCTGATATAACTGGGAAGAAATGTGTTTGGCCGCGAGCATTTCCGCGGAAATGCCATGTATCCAATGACGTCCGGCGGCAACCGCGGCCGCGCGTTGTTGCTGAACTTGAACCAAATTAATCAGGTGAAATGTCCGGATCATGGCGGTGAAACATTGCCGGGCACCATTGGCCTGACCACCGGGGCTGAAAAATGTCAGCAGGTAATAAAGTTTCGGTGCCGCTCGGACGATCAATTGCTGCCGCATCAGCACAACGGGCTTCCCATTTGACGTGGTGGAAAATCGCAGAACCAGAATTCCCGCCGGTTTCCCGGAATTGACAGTCATCCGTCGCACCAAGACCTGAACGTTCTGGTAGTTGTGCGTGGCTTCGGCGACGGTTTGGTTCAACAGGCTTTTTAGCGAAACATCGTTTTGCAGTTCGCTTAAATGCACGATGATTCCCCAGCGCAGGGCATTGTTTACAAATGTCACCAGATCGCCGGGCATTACTGGAACAGCGCCGAGATGCCGGGGTGGCGGGACTTTAAGTTTCCGCTGCAGTACCTCGCAATTCTTGGGGGGGCGGATCTGAAAACCGTCCATATCGTCAATCCATAGAGGAGCGAGCATGTGATTGCCGATAAAACGTCCTTGTGCCGACGGCGCTGATACGAACATGGCCATCATGCCCATGTAAGCCATCAGGCTCCATGCAATCATCGGCGTTGGACGGCCATGAAAACGTGATATTTGTTTGATCGCCAGCGTGCGCATCATGAACTCCGTGCGAGATACCAACCTTATTGTTTCACTGCGACTGATTCTGCTGAACCCATTGAACCAGCGTGTCAAATTCCTGTTCGTCCAGCGGCAAATCCAGCTTATTGCCGGTGTAGCTGATCAGATTCACCACCCGCCCATGCCGCATGGCGGCCACCCAGATAAATTTTCCGCCCGGACCATTCATCGCTTTATAAATATACGTGGCACCGTGGCCCAATGTACTTTTCACATAAGCGTTGATCTCGTGAGGCCATCCACCGGCCAGAAGTTGATGGTACACATGTTCCGCCCAGGCTTGTGCCGGAGCTTTATAGCGCTTTGACAGTACCAGATAAATCTGCTGATAATGCCGATTGCGACCTTCCAGGTCAATATTTCCGGTAGTGATATATTGTAACCCCTTGGCGTTGTGAATGGCGGCATGAAATGATCGGCCCCGATTGCCATAAAGCGTATTGCCATCCATTCGGGCGATACGCGTTACCGCATACGCACTCCCCAGCGCAAGGATCAATAAAACTGCCATTACTCCCAGCAATCGCCGCTTCCGTAACGTCGAATTGTCCGCCAATCGTTGCTCCGCCATGTCGGCATCATAAACGAAAAGCCCCATGAAAAGAATCTCCATAAAACAGGATGTTGTGAAACGGGCCATTCCGAGACATCTTTCGATGTCGGCTTGCCCTGCGCGTTGGCAGGACGTCATGTTATGAACATCGTCAGACTCCCGAAATGCGCGAAGTAAAACGGGGGCGGGCCTGTGCCGCGAAGCGATAAACCGTTGCGATCGCGGATGGCTGGCAGTTCGAGAGATGAAGCAAACGAGGTGCTCATGGTATTATGCACGTATTGGGCTGCGGTTACGTAAATTGTGAGTGAAATAAATGTCGGATTTTATTGTGCATAATGGCCAGTTAACGCCCCGGGAGGAATTCCGTATTTCTCCCTTTGACGCGGGGTTGCTTCATGGCGCGGGGCTTTTTGAAACGCTGCGCGTGTGCAACAATATCCCGCTTCATCTTCCTGATCATCTGACCCGCCTGACGGAAAGCGGTCGGTGCCTCGGCATGACTATTGAGCTTGATGAAAGGATAACCGCCGGCTGGATTGCCGATCTTCTGGAACTG
>JAJYGE010000421.1 GCA_021785155.1 Planctomycetota bacterium | reverse complement strand
GAACGCCGATCCATGGCTGGGTAATTCCATATCCAAGCCATCGCGGTGTCCAAGGTCATGCCGCTTCCATAAATCACGAATGGGCTGCTTGCCGGAGAGCCTGACATCCCGCGGCAAAATAACGGTAAGTTCCGACCAGCGCACGGATGCTTGTTCCGTTACCGGTCCCAAGTTGAATATTCCAACCGCCGCTGTCCCATCCGCCAGTGGCCGCGCCCAGACTTGAATGTGCCCGGCCTGTTTAATACATTGGGCCTGCTTACCAAGAATATCCTGATCAATGGCGATAACTTCCGGGTTGGAAAGCAGGTCCATTGTAAATTGGTCCAGCTTGGTCAGATCGCAACCAATAATCAGCGGGGCCGCCAGGAGAGACCACAAGCTGATGTGCGTCTGCTGTTCAATGGGGGTCAGACGTGAAGCCTGCGGTTTGCCCGGAAAGCCCAGGCTGGCATTGGTAAAATTCACAGTGCCCACCACCAGCATATCCGGATCATTCCAACGACCCGGACCGGCATACGCGGCGATTCGCCGATCACAATGAAACCCATTGATGCAAACAGACGCCCAGAAGTCAATAAGGTCATCCGAAATCCGCCACAGGTTTCCACGCACCTGCGGCCCGGCCGCCCACTTCCATGGATCAGCCATACCGTACTGGCACAAACTAAAAACAATATCCCTCTCTACGGTTCCAATAGCCTGCCCCATAACCGCATAAGGTTCAATGTATTCAATGGTCGTCGGTGCGGCGGTGATGGTCTGCCCGTAGCTGCACCAGTCATATTTGAAATAATCCACACCCCATTGCGCGTAAGTGTGAATATCCTGTATCTCATGGCCGTAGCTGCCGATGCACCCGCCGCAGTCCACCGGTCCCGGTGAAGCGTAAAGGCCGAATTTCAGCCCCAGCGAGTGCACATGGTCAATGAGTGCTTTTATATCAGGAAATTTATTTTTATCCGGCATGATACGCCCGGCGGTGTTTCGCTGGCCAGTCCAGCCCGCGTCAATGTTAATAAAACTGTACCCCTTGTCCGCCAACCCTGATTGCACCAGCGCATCGGCGGCCTTCCAAATCTTTTCCTGATCGACATCGACCCCGAACGCATTCCATGAACTCCAACCCATGGGCGGCGTTTGAGCCAGCAGTCGTTCTCCGGCGCGTATTTCCAACCGCCGACTGGTTCGGCCAACGTTGTTCCGGGCGATAATCTCTACCTTGTAAGAACCGGCTTGCCCCACGCTTCCCCGCAGCACACCCTGTTGATCCAACTCCAGGCCTGCCGGAAGGCCGGTGACGCTGAGGCTTATTTTCCCCGCACCGGTCACTGGAATCTTGAAGATAAATGGCTTTTCCGGCGTTGTCCCAATGGCTTGCGGCCCATGAATCTCAGGTTGTTCAAAATTATCGCGCGCGAGATCCGGTACGCTCATATCCGGTTCGTACCGCTGCGACTCCGGCAGCGCCGTGGCATTGGGTTGCAACGTAATGGCCGCGTCCCCCCAGTCGGCATAGTTGCTCCAAGTGTGATACCCGGCGGCATCCACAACCAGGAGCATATCTTTGGCCCCTTGGAGATTTGCGAAAATGTGCACCGGAGCGGCACCACCTGCCATGACGGGCGTCTGGGCCGCAATTTTTCCATCCACCACCACGTAAAACCGAACGCACGCACTTGGTCCGCCGACGGCATCGGGGCCAACCCACGCGGAGAATTCCTTCGCCACACCCTTGAGATTTATTTGCAAAATACTGTCCGCCACCGTGCCCAGACCGGATTTGAATTGTCGATGGCCTATGGTCAGGGGCTTGCCTTTCAACCGACAATTTCGCTCAGGCTGGCTCCAACCCTGACGGGTTAAGTCAATAGCCAGATCGGATAACGCAATAACACGCTCCGCAATTGAAGCCGCGGACGCGCCATGAGCAGCTGGATTTCCGATGACGCCAATTGCCGCCACCTCGGTCGTGTTCCGGATAAATGCACGACGATTCAGCATCTTTTCCTCCATGGTCAAACGCCAGCGCGGTTTAAAATCGCCGCAGCGGAAAGATGTGCGCCGGTAATCCACCGCGAAAGTCGTTGCGCCGCTTCGCCGCTGTCCCGTCGCCGCACATTACGCCGCATCGTTATATTATGGCACGCCGAAAAACTTATCATCCCCTTGGCCGCCGCCACCGGCGAAGTATTGCCCATCAGCGCATTATTGGCAATGACCGCGCCATTGACTTGCCGCAAAGCCATCGCCACTGGCACCGCTCCTGTTTGATCTGCCGCGACGCCGCTTGTAATCTGCTCGGCGGGAACCGCACCGTAATTGCTGACACCAGCGACTGTCTGTCCGGGAATAATGTTGTAGCCCTGGCCCGGATCCACCAGTAGATTGTTGCGAATGACAAGTTCTTCGGCACCATCCACCCGTATAGCCTCGTGTCCGCTGCGGAATATCACATTGCCCTCGATCAGCACGTTGCGCAGTGGCCGCATATATCCGCTAAGGACAATCGGGGAGATAACCGGGCTGATGCACGAATCAAAAAATACATTATTTCGAATGGTAATATTCGACGGATTCCCACCTTCTATACCATCGGGAAAACACGTTTGAAGAACCAGGCTGTCCCCCATTCGATGAATATAGTTATTCTCAAATAAGCCGTGGCCGCATTGCACCAGGATGCGCTGATAGCAATTCACAAAATAGCAATTACGTATAACCCAGCCGCGGTTGGAGAAACGCGGAAAAAAGACCGCCAAGTCGTTGGGCTTTATTCCCAAGATTCCCAACGGCTTGGCGAATGTAAGCGTGTGGCCCTGGATCGATTCAATAGGCACAGACGCCAAAAAACCAGGCTTGGTCCGATGGTATATGTCCACCCGGTCACCCGGAGTCAGGGCTATCGGCAACGCTGCAGTGAATGTAATGCTGTTTGGTGTCATGCTTTTGGAAAGTTTCCAATGCGAATGATTGTTATAAGGATCATCGGTAGTCCGACCGGTTACCACGCCATCCATCAGCGATCCGTGCATCATACCGTTACTCATCGCGATGCCCTCGCCACCCAATAGATTATTAGTTCCTGGCCGCGATACAAGATGACAATGAATATAGCGATGCGCACCATAACCGCCGTTTTCGCTCACGAAACTCTTAGCGGCATAAGACCGGCATTGGACGAGTGTGATGCGTTTACTGTCATGAATGTGGAAAGCGGCTGCCACACTATACAGCACGGCAATCATGTCGCCGACTTGCAGCGTTTCTCCAGTTCCATACGTGCGTATCCACGCTGGATCGCGCGTGGTGTCCAGCAGCGTGCGGGTCTTCATTTGCAGCCGATAGGTTCCATCCGACTGCCCTGTGAGATTGGTGAACAGGTCGTTCTCGGGACCCCACCCGCGATTAATCTGATAAAGCGCCGGCATGTTGTCGCCATTAGCCTTGAACGGCAAAAAGCGTACGCGATTGGCATCTGAAACCGCTGGATTGGCCAGCTTAATGCGCCGTGTGCCCGGCAGCGGCCTGATCACAATTTGGTTGTTGGCATGATCAAGCTTAACAATGCGCCCTTCCATGCAGCCGCGCTGGGCACTATCGACGGTTAACCCTTGAATGGTAATGTTAGCACAGTTTTCGAGCCGCACCATCAGGTGGTAATTCGGCAATCGTTTTTCCATCGGAAACCAGAATGTTACGCCATGAGCCAGAATTGTGAAAGGCTTATTTGCCGGGCGATTAAGCCCGCGCAGCAGGAATGCTTTTGCATCCGGAACATAATGAGAGGAAAAACGATAGTCTCCGGGCGGAATGGTAAATGAAGCCTCGCCATCATGAAATGCCGCCAGAATGGCTTTATAAATATTGCCGCCCGCCGCCCATTGTTTTGCGATCTGGTACTCTGTA
>JAJYGE010000236.1 GCA_021785155.1 Planctomycetota bacterium | reverse complement strand
ATCGGCAACACCCGGTGGCGTGGGCGTGGCAATAAATCCGGGCAGCGTACCGGGACGTCCCATCCCCTTTTAGCCGCGTGTGCTTGCACCGCGCGTTTTGCGCGGAAAATCCACGGGTGCCCGGAAAAATTGCCACTCACCCGGTGGCGCGACTTGGCCGTGATTTTACGAATTCCATGTTCGCTTCCAGTCACTGCGCCCCTCCAATTTTCTAAATTCCATGGGGCCGGTGCCCAGTTTCCTCTTGAACACCCGGAATAAGTGCGTCGGTGAGGTGAAGCCCGTCATGTACGCGATTTGCTTAATGGGTAAATGGGTTTCCCGCAGCATCCGTTCCGCCCGGCTTACGCGGCATTGCGTTAACTCTTCCAGCACACCGTGTTTGCGGGTGGTTAAAAAACGCCGCTCCAAAGTTCGGCAGGTGGTGTGCAGTTGTTCCGCCATGGATTGGACCGACAGATTTCTATGGCTGTGATTCCAAATGAGATCCATCGCATCGCGGACGAGCCGATCATCCGGGGCGGCGGGCGCGATGGTGGTAACAACTGAGGTCGCCGATGCGGTGTCGCTGAGAATGGCCGCCACCAGTGACAAGGCCCGGAATGAAGCTGACGACGCGGCGACTATTCGGGTACGTAAGGCCAGACGGATAATTTCCTCAAATCGCGCGGCTACAACCTGCGGATTGGTAATGGGACGGACCGTGGTCACGGGGCTGATGGCCCCGGATCGCTGCCAGATATGAGGAATTTCTCCATTGAAGGATAGCCAATAACCACCCCACAATGCTCCGGGTCGTGGTCGGTAGGAATGCCATACATCCGGCATCAGAATCAGCGCCATGCCGGGATTGATATCCAGACATCCGGTCTCGTTCGATTTAAATTCCCCCGCACCGGTATGCAGGTAGACCAACTGGTATTCGGGCAGCACCCGCCCATGTTCCCATGCAAATTGGTATATATCTGGATGTGGCGGAAATTTTCCGGTCATATTGAAGGGGACGGATTGTTCGCCGGCCCCGGTTAAATAGAAGCCCGTCGCCATTGCCGCGTCGGAAACCGGGAAATAGGCGAATGAATTTGTGTCGTATTCTGTCATATTTATATCCCTTGGAATGAAAACTCAAGATCATATTATCTTATTATATTTGATTTTATGCGTCTATTGCAACTAATGCGTGTGTCGTAAATAGACTAGTGAATATTGCCATATTGTTTTGTATTCTGGGCCAGCACGGGCTATACTCTGTTTTAGTTCCTTATTTGCCGACCATGCGGTTGGCGGGGGATCGTAAACACTTAATCAGGGAGTACTGGTATGACAACCCATGCAGGTTCCATCCCATCCGTCCCGATGTATCGGGACAAACCGTCGTCCATTCGGCCAATGGACAATGCAAACAGCTCCAATATGGAGCGGAAGGAGTCGTTTATGTTTTCCAATCGTTCATCAGTAATTTCTCGTGGTTCCTCACTTGGGGTCGTGACCGTGGCGGCTGCGGCATTGGCCATGTTGGCGGCGGGCAACGCCCGAGCCAATCTGATCCTCAACGGTGATTTCTCGTCCGGTCTCACGGACTGGACCACAAGCTTTAGCGGCAACGGTAGCGCCGGCACCGACACCAACGGCCCAACCACCATATCCCCGGATAACAAGGGCAACACCATCACGAACTATATGGATTTGGAGACTCAGCTTGCCACCGACCAAGCTAACGCGGACCAGACCTTCGCCGTTACCGGAAACACCGAGTACCTTTTGTCGCTTGATATCGCCGGCGGCGCAGGCGAGACCGTGCAGGGAGGAATACAGGTCCTTGACAATGCCGGCGGCGGGGATCCACTTGGCGAATATCCCAGCACTGCAGGCGGATTCAACACCAATAATTTCACGCTGGTTGAGTATTCGTTCACAACTGATGTGGGTGCTACATCGGCGACGCTGCAATTTACGAATTTTGCTAACCAATACACCATTCCCGAAGCGAACTTTGATGTCGCCAACGTAAGCGTTACGGCTGTTCCGGAGCCAGCCACGCTGGGCCTGGTGGCGGTGGGCGGATTGGGCTTGCTGTTGCTGAAGCGACGGAAGACGGTTTGACGCGGCAGGCAACAGCGAGCGGGGCGGCGAAACGAGTTTATTGCCGCCTCGGCGAAGCCGGCGGCTATTTAAGTTTTTTTTTGGGGGGGGGTGTCTCACCCGCCGTGGCTTGGCTTTGGCCGACACTGTGGTGCGGTTTTCCGCAGTGAGAACTGCCGATAACGGATGACAATGGCAGTGCCGATGAGATTAGAACTCTTGGCCTTCCCATTTTCCCGGCCGGTGGCTGAAAACTGTATCCGTCCACGGGCAGGCGGCCAATAACGGGCAGGCGGCCAATAACTTGTGGTGCATCCCGGCTCGCCGGGATTACCTGCATTCATTACTGCGGCAGACAAGAAAGTCTGCACCACAAAAAGGGCAACGGGATACGGGCCCGCTCGTGAACGATTACAAAACTGAAAACTTCACGCTGAACACTCGGATCAGGAGTTGTTTTGTGAAACGTCGCGGTTTAGAAAGAAGGTGTATTATGAGGAATCCAGAGTCCAGAATCCAAAATCAGGAAGTAAAGGGAAGCGCAGCGTCTCAAAGCTGTTCTAACTCCTGTCTCCCAGCTCCTGTGGCCCACGGCCTCAACGATCAACGATCAATGATCAATGATCAGAAAAAAGGAGATCCTGAGATTTTAAGGGCGGCGAAGCCGCCCGGCTCATTGCTCATTGCTCATTGGTCATTGAACCGCAAGGCGGCGTTCACCCTCATTGAATTACTCGTGGTCATCAGCATCATTGCCATCCTGATTGCGTTGCTGCTGCCAGCGCTGGCGCGGGCGAAAATCCTCGCCGAGAGAATTCAGTGCGCATCAAACCTGCGGCAGATCGGCATTGCTATGCACGAATACTGCAGTGAATATCGGGGACAATACCCCATGGCCCTGGTGGGTAATTGGCCGTTCGCCGATTTCGTGCCATGGAACAAGCCATCACAGCAGTACCCGATCGCGGGTCTTGCTCTGCTTTATTACGATTCTTTTGGTGTGGTGGGCAATACCATGGTCAATCCGCAGCCTGGCATTCTAAGCCCGACGATCGCCGGGTTAAGCCTCCTTTATTGCCCCGAAACATCGAGCGGCGTCACAGACCCGGCAACAAACGACCTCGCCGCGTACAAGATGGATTTTAATTCCCAGGGCTACTTCGTGACCTGGAGCTGGCCATGGGCTGGCTACAGTTATTGGGTGGATCAGGGATACCGGGGGATACCGGGGGATACCGGCTGGCCGGGCTACAGCCCTGCCGTTCCGATCTCCCCCGCCGTGTTTGGCACATCGGCGCTTGTGGGAACGTTTTACAATGACGATCCAGGGCACGAGCCGGCTGAGAATCCGCAGTCCAGCGGATCTTCGATTCTGGTAACGGACAACGCATTGTTTACGGGTGCGTCGCCCCCGCTAACGGGTTTCGCTGCATGGGGATCAGTCTGGTCCAACCACGTGGACGGTTCCATGGACAATTTTTTACCCGCCGGGGAGCATGAACTCTACAATGATGGTTCCGTTTCCTGGGTGCCGTTGTCTCGAATAAAGGTGCGTTACTCCCTGAGCGGTTTTTATTTTGGGTGGTAGGGCCTTGCGGGCTGTGCATGGTTAACTTCCGGGTTTTCCACCGGCGCGCCAGCCAGACGACCGTGGGTCTCGATCCCGGCGCGCCGGGATTATGTGAATGCTGCGGCGTCATATTTTCACCGGCACTGAGTTTCTAGGAGACGGCGGTAATCAGGAGCTATTTCGGTTCCGTCCGCCGGGAGGTCGGCCGGGTTGGAGTGCGGATGACTATGCGTGTTTCTTTCCGACAATTTTGCCGCCGTCGGCGGAATCC
>JAJYGE010000533.1 GCA_021785155.1 Planctomycetota bacterium | reverse complement strand
TTTCTCCCGTAACACCTCGCCGAGCTGGTATTCGGTTTCATCTTCGCCGTCCATATCTTCCAACATGGACCCGTCCGGAGCGGTGCCGCTATAAGCCGTGCCGTCAATGGTGAACTCATGCAGATGGTCGTCATCCCAGCCCATGGCAACCTGAATGACAACATGCAACTGCGCGAGGGTAATATCCTCTGGAACAATCACCCGCCGCCAGATCGGAGGTTTGCTTCCCCGCAGCGCGATTTTAAGTTGATAGGCTCCCACGCTCTTCGAAGCTTTTTTCTTTGGAACTTTCCCACCTTCCGTGGCGTTGTAAATTTTCATCGCTTTTTCCGCTTCCCGTGTGCATTTTGTCAGGTCTTTATCGGTAATCTCCGGCAACGCCTCCCGCAAGGCTTCAATGGAGCCGAGCTTTTCATAAAGCGTCAGGATCAACAGCGATCGGTCGGATAATGCGTCGATAAAATCTTTATTTTTAGCCATGACTTTCTCCGTACACAGTACACAACTGCCTGAAATACTTTAACCTGTTTCAAATCCAAAGTCATGGCACAAATAACAATATGCAACGGTATTATCTCCGAAGACGCAATTACCAACGGGATTGCAATCATATTGCCTCGTCGTAATGCTGCTCGGCGGGGCATATTAACGGCAAAGCCGCGCGATTGTCACAACAGCCACGAGCTTCATGTTCCCGGTTTAACCAGCAGTGATGGGTTTGGAGGTTTACCGCCGATTGCAGCGGCGGATGGCTCCAGCTTTGCTGGGCTGCGACCAGTGGGGATTGCGGGGTATAATACTTGGCGATGATTGCGAAAAGTCTTATTACTGTTGGGTTGAATCCGGCCATTGATTGCGTGGTGCGGTGTGAGGGATTTCTGGCGGGGCAGGTAAACACCGGGCGGCAGGTGGCGCGGATTGCGGCGGGCAAAGCGGCGAATGTGACGCGGGCGCTGGCGTTGCTGGGGGAAGATGTGCTGGCGATGGGTTTTATGGGAGATTGTGAATGGTCCTTCTTTAAGGAACAATTGCATAAACTGCGGCCCGGGGCGGTGGCGTGTCATTTCAGTATTTTGTCACAAACCACGCGCCAGAATATTACCGTTCTGGATGGGAGTGTGGAAACGCATATACGCCTCAAGGGCTTTGAGGTTAAAGAAAACGATATTGTGGCCATCGAAAAGCACTTTAAGGAAATGCTGCACGCGGGCGATGTCGTCATTTTTTCCGGAAGTTTACCGCAGGGACTTACCGCACAGCGGTTTGGTGATTTGCTGGATCTAACCCTGGCCCTGGGGGCGAAGGTGGCCGTGGATACGGCGGGAGCGGCATTGACGGTTGCTTTAAGCAAGCCGATATGGATTGCCAAGCCGAATACGGAAGAATTGGCCCAGGCGTGGGGAACCGGCACCTTGGAAACAGTGCTGGATATTAAGGCGGCGGCGGAGAAGCGAACATGCAACGTGGAAAATCTGGTGGTAAGTAGAGGTAAGCTCGGTGCGGTGCTGATAAGCGGCGGAAATTGTTACAGCGGCACGGTACCGGCGCAGCAACGGGTAATACGCACCGTTGCATGCGGCGATCATTTATTAGCTGGCTTTGTACATGGATTATGGCGTGGCAAGGATCCGATGCGGGCCTTGGGGCAGGCGGTGGCGCTGGCGACAGCGCGGGCAGTTTCGGAGGATTTGGAGATGTTTGATTCGAAGAAATATTCCCGGCTCCTGGAGCAGGTGGTTGTGGCGCGGGTGTGAATTATGTGAACCTTATGGTAAACTTCCGCGTATAATGAGGTCGTTGGCATTGTGCTTCAGCAGTTCATGGCCAAGAGCCGATAATATGCGGAAGAAGGAACAGGCCGCTTGGCGAATCTGGTGTGCGAGTGATATAAAGAGTGCAAGGTTGAGGCAGAAAAGTGCCGAATTTAAGCTGCGGCCGATGCGCAGCGGGCGTGTGCCTAGGGTTTTGTTTTCTATGTACTATTTGGTGAATTTGTGAGCCAGACAACCCCAACTCCAAGCGGCGCTTCGGTGCGGATTGGTGAAATAGCAATTCCGTTGCCGGAGCATGATCATTCGCATTCCGGAAAACATGAGCCAATCGATGGTATCGGCTGTGCGTGCGGGCATGACCATGGTCACGATGCCAAAGGCCAGCCGGCGGGACATAGCCACTCGGGCGTGAGTTTACAATTGCAGTTGTCGGTTCTGGTGCCAACCACCGTGGCCCTGCTGATTTTAGCGGGCATTTTTTACCAGTTTCCAACGGAAATCCCGGTTGCGCGGGCTTTGGGTTTGCTGGCGGCACTGATTTCCGGCGGCCCGATATTCTGGCAGGCGGCTAAAGGGTTGTCCCGCGGTAGAACCAATGTCAATGAACTTGTGGCTTTAAGCGTAATTGGGGCCATTGCCTTGGGGTGGCTCATTGAGGCTGGTCTGGTGGCATTGCTGCTGCAGGTCGGTGCATTAATAGAACAAGTCGCCACGGAAAGCGCTCGTAATGCCGTCTTGGCGCTGCAAAATCTGGCACCGGTACATGCCCGCGTGCGGCGCGGCGATGCCGATGCAATCATTCCGGCAGAAGACCTTCGTGAAGGCGATATGCTGGTTATTGAACCGGGTGAACGCATTGCCGGCGATGGCACCGTGGTTACCGGTTCCACAAGTGTCGATGAATCAATGGTGACCGGGGAATCTATTCCGGTGGATAAGACCGCGGGCGGCACAGTCTTGGCCGGTACTATTAATCTTACCGGATCGGTGCAGGCCAAAGTAACGCGGGTGGGCGAACATTCGGCATTGGGGCAAACCATTTTATTAGTGCGGCGCGCACAGCAGTATCAGCCGCAGGTTATCCGTGCGGCCGACCGGTTTTTCTCATTCTATACGCCGCTGGTGCTGGTGCTTTCAGTGGTGGCGTTCTGGGTTTCCGGGCAGCCGGGCCGGATGATCACCATGTGGGTGGTGGGGTGCCCGTGCGCGATGCTGCTGGCTTCACCGCTCGCCATCGTCGTGGCCTTGGCACGGGCCAGTCGTAGCGGGATACAGATTAAAGCCGGGCCGTTTGTAGAGGCATCGGTTAATTTGGATACAGTGGTATTTGATAAAACCGGTACGCTCACGACGGGCAAATTTATTGTCCATAGTGTGCGTCCGGCGGAAGGCGTGGAAGAAAGTCAGTTGCTGGCATTGGCGGCGGCAGTGGAAAATCGCAGCAGCCACCCGCTGGCCAAGACGATCTGCTCTTATGTGCGTGATCGTCGGGTGTCATTCCATGAGGCGTCGGATGTGAAAATTCTGGAAGGCTTGGGCGTTGAAGCCGAGGTCGATGGCCGGGTAACACGGGCCGGCTCAATCAAGATTTTGCCGCCGGAATTAGCATCCGGTGCGGGCAATGTGGAAGCCGCGGAATCGGAACTTCCTCTGGTGCCGGTATATGTGATGTCCGAAGGCAAGTTAATGGGATCCATCTGTCTGACGGATGAAATTAGGCCTGAAGCTCGCCGCGCGATTAAACACCTGCGGAATTTGGGTGTGAAGCGCATTGTCATGATGACCGGTGACCGCCGGAAGACCGCACAGATGGTGGGTCGAGCGGTGGGGTGCGATGATATATATGCCGAGTTGCTGCCGGCGCAAAAAGAGGAATTAATCCGGCAGTTGCAGCGCGGAGATCATGGTGTTGCAATGGTCGGCGAGGGCATTAATGACGCCCCATCATTGGCGGCGGCCACGGTTGGCATCGCATTGGGATTGCGCGGCACGGATGCGGCCATTGAGGCCGCGGATGCGATTTTGCTGAAGGATGATCTCACCCGCATCCCGCTGTTGATTTATCTGGCCCGTCAGACGCGTGTCGCGATTTATCAGAACATCGGATATGCTTTATTCTTCGCAATCTTCGCGCTGGTTGCCGCGGCCTTCGGTC
>JAJYGE010000150.1 GCA_021785155.1 Planctomycetota bacterium | reverse complement strand
CCCAATACGTACAGCGGGAAAACTGGTTATTTCTGGGCCGTGGCTTCAATTATCCCGTGGCGCTGGAAGGAGCGTTAAAGCTCAAGGAAATCAGTTACATTCATGCCGAAGGTCTGCCGGCGGCGGAAATGAAACATGGCCCGATCGCCTTGATTAACCCCGGAATGCCGGCGGTGTTTATTGCCACGCGTGGCAGCCAATATGAAAAACTCCTGGGTAACATTCAGGAAGTCAAAGCCCGTGGCGGAAAAATTATCGCCGTGGCCAGTGAGGGCGATGATCACATCACCAAGATCGCCGATCACGTCTTTACGGTCCCGGATACCATTGAACCCCTCCAGCCGCTGCTGACGGTGCTGCCGTTACAATTGCTGGCTTATCATGCCGCGATGGCCCGGGGCTGCAATGTCGATAAGCCCAGAAACCTCGCCAAGAGCGTGACGGTGGAATAGCCGCCGCATCAACCTCATGGGGTGTGGCAATAAATCCGAACCAGCGCACCGCGCGTTTTGCGCGGCAGTCGTCGATCCTGATCTCTGGCCTGCGGCAACCGCCGCCGTCACGGGTGCCCGGAAATCTTGCCGCACCAACCGCATGTTGTCAGACCCCCCACCGTCCCGGCGAGCCGTGGACGGTGCTCTATGGAGGCGCAACAGAGATTGTGTGAACCGCGCCTTGGTATATCCAAGGTCGACCCTACGGCAGTCGCCGTTGGCCCTCCGTCAACGCGTAATAACAGTTCTGACGGAACACCGCAGATAGTGGATACGTAACGGCGGCGAAGAGTATCTCGTCGCCGTATGCGTATCAGTTACGCCGTGATGGGGATTCGGCGCGGGCCTCGCCCGGGTACCTTAGGTATCTGGATATTGAGAACGCCATTGTCATAGCGTGCTTCGATTTTAGAAGTATCCACATACTCGGGCAGCGGAATGGTGCGATAAAAGCGTCCGGATATTCGTTCATGGTGATGAACGGAACCTTTGGTCTCGCGGCGCTCGCTTTCACGTGAACCGCGGATTGTCAACTGGTTCCCCGATAGCTCCACTTCCACATCTTTAGGCTTTATGCCCGGTGTATCCACCCGCACGCACAGGAGTTTGTCATCTTCGTCGATATCGATCGCCGGCCACTCCATTGCCGGTTTAGGCCAGGACGACTGCAAGGTACGCCACATTCGATCAAATGCATCATCCATGTCGTGCCGGAAGCGCGGGAGAACATTGGATAAATCCGGGCGTTTCAGCCACGACTTTCTGGAGTCGCCCTCCGATTGATTGGAATTTGGTAGACGTTTGATAAGGCTTTTCATAAACAACACCTCCTTCATGGTAATTCTTTGGTCTATCGGTCGGGGCCGGCATTTGCTCATCCATGGGCCGGCCCCGACCGGGAAAAGTTTATTCGCCTCGAACCGCAATTTTTTTCGTTTTGGCGGACGGGGCCTTGGGAATCCGGATGGTCAATTCCCCATTCTTGAGTTCACCCTTGATGCCTTCGGAATCAATAGGCGTCCGAATGGTAAAGGAACGGTAAAAATGACCTTTGCCAAATTCGCGCACCAGATAATTCCGTTCATCGTCTTTCGTCGCGTTGTTCACTTTCCCTTCGACCGTCAGGACGCCATCATTAAACGTGATGTCGGTAGCGTCAGGTTGTACACCTGGCATATCAAAAGCCAGTGTATAACCATCATTATCTTCAGAAATATCCGCCGCCGGGTGATACCACGTTTCATTGTTGAGTCGTTCCGGGGTTTCGCCGACAGTCCGTCGTTTTTCCAATGCTTGCGTAGCCATAGTTAGTATCTCCTTTCAAAATGCTGGGGCCGTGAGCACCAGAGTTTTAGTTGGTCAGTAATTTAATTTTTTGGGGTTTCGCCGCTTCCGCCTTGGGCATGTCAACGGTCAGCACGCCGTCCTTCAATCTCGCCTGCACCTTGTCGGAATTAAGATCCCATGGCAGGGTGAAAGAACGGGAAAAGCTGCCGGAGGCACGTTCCTGCCTGTGCCAAGCCGCTTTTTCCGGCGCTGTGATCTGCCGTCGCACGGCGATCCGCAACTGATTGCCGGTGACAAATAATTCCACGTCATCCATTTTCACACCAGGCAGTTCCGCCTCCAGATGAACGGCATCACCATCTTCCCAGATATTCACCGCCGGATACCTCCGCAGTTCGGGGTCGGTTGCCCATCCGGTGGGTTGCGTGAAAAAATCATCGAACAACCCATTTATCTGATTTTGCAATACGTTTAACGGCGTTGCCACGGGTTCCAGTAAGCCTATCATAGTTGTGATCTCCTTTCATGTTTCGCGGCAGCCATCGCCACCGCTATATCCGATTCTTACTTTTGGCAAATGGCATCGGGCGGAAATTGAGGAATCCCGCATGGCGCCACAGAGGGGAAACCGCAACTTCCTGCCCGACAATTCCACATTGCCAAGCACACAAAGAATTTGCTAAACAAAATCCATGCCAGCACCTTGTCAACTTTTATAATGAGCATGTAAGTCGTTTTAAATAAATATCTTACGATAATCTTATTTAGAGCAATATCTGTCCAATCCAATTCCATGAATGTAATTTTACAATGTCAAAATGACAGGATCTTCGGGTTATTCCGTCGGTGCGGATGAGGCGCTTAACTTCCGCGTGCGAACGGCACAATTCCCCCCTGGACACCACCCTCGGGCATGGACGCCGTCGGGATGAAACACGCCTCCGGCATCCGTGGCGTGGCCTGATGAAAGCCAATGGTTTGCACAGATTTTCCATACGCCGGGCGTGGCAGTAAATCAGGGCAGGGGTCCGGGGCGCGAGTTTCCAGGACGAACCCTTCTTTAAGCGCCGGCATTTATGCCGTTGATTCCGCTGTTCGCCCGGAAAAATTGCCGTGCCCCATACGCCGATGGACGCCACAATCTGGTGCGCCGCCGATCCGGTACCCCAACGCATTTCCGTGGTTGGCGTTACATCAACAGCCGTTGTTCACGTAGCGGCACCTGCGCATGTTGTCAGACCAACTGCCGGATTGCAATGCGGTGCCCTATGGAGGCGCGACAGAGATTGTGTGAACGACGCCTTGTCGGGCAGCAGCAGGACCCGACCGGTCGCCAGCTTGTACCGGGCCGCAACAATTTGCAGTTCTCCGGCGCGAATGTGCTTTTCCAGTGCCGGCAAGCGAGCCAGTTTTTCCGCCTGAAGTTGGGCATTAAGATTAATCGCGCAATTCAGTCGGCCCGGGGCGTTTTCGGACTCGGCCTCTTTAATCGCCGGCTCCATTTGTTTGATAATCGCCGAAAGTTCCGCATTGGCCGGACCGGGATTCAGCGCCGCCTTGACCGCGCCGCAATCGTCATGACCAAGCACCATTACCAGGTGAACGTGCAGATGTTCAACCGCATATTGCACACTTTCAGCCGCCGCGTCATCAACTACTTCCCCGGCCACCCGGACAACAAACAGGTGCCCCAGTCCCTGATCAAAGATAATGGCCGGCGATGAACGGGAATCGGAGCAGGCGACGATAACGGCGAATGGATGCTGGCTCTTGGTTAACGCCGCGCGGCGGGCGGGCGTGGAATCCGCATACGCCATTTGTCCCCGCACAAACCGCGCATTGCCCCGCATCAGGCGTGCCAGGGGCGATGCGACAGGGGCCATGATCCGTGCCAACGGACGGGTCGCACACCCTGCGGCCGTCAACACCAGTGTCGCCAAATGAAAGATGGCGGTCCTTCTGGAATAGCGCATCGGCAGCCTCACGATCCTCGTGCTCTGTTCCAGCTATAGGTACATCTGGATACGGGGCACCGCTTATAAACAGCAGTAGTTTACCCTCCTTCGGGAAATTGTCACAGGCGGCGGCGGCGGCTGCCGCCGCAGAGCAGGTGAATTTAGAACAGGTGAGCAGGGGAGTCCCGGCGCGCCGG
>JAJYGE010000293.1 GCA_021785155.1 Planctomycetota bacterium | reverse complement strand
TAACTATACGCTCTTCAGCTTTCCAGTGGATCATCCTCTTAACGCCGCTCGGATCATGCTTCCACTGGTGCAAAAACATCTCCGGCCACACCTCGGAAAGAATTTCTACATGGCCGCGCCGGACCGCGATGTGCTGTTGGCCTTTTCCTGTGACGATGAAGAAACGCTTAAATGGTTCCGTCATCAGGTGCAATTACGCTACACCAAGTCCGCGAACCCTTTAAGCGACAAATTATTTCTCATCACACCCGACGGCGTCGTCGGAGATACCTATGGTTCTGAAACGGAGGATCATCAAGAGTAACAACCATCGGCAGCCAACCGTCGAGTAACAACAACGGAAGGCTCCCTCTCCAAGATACCGGCGGACTGTTGGAAGAAGGCCCAACATTACCGCCGGTGTCGTTTTATACACTCTTTGCGAATGTATTGGCACCAACAATCGCCAAACCGCAATTCTCATGGGCTGGCATTCTCGAATCCAATTTGCAATGAAATCGGTTATCCGAATTGTCCGGTCACATACGCCAGTGTTTGCTGGTGCTCGGGGTTGTGAAAAATTTTGTCGGTGGGGCCAACTTCAATGAGATTGCCCATGTAAAAAAATGCGGTCTGATGAGCCACGCGCACCGCCTGGTGCATATTATGCGTGACAATCACAATGGTGATGGTTTTGCTTAATTCATTAATCAGCGATTCAATGGTCTTGGTGGCAATGGGATCCAGCGCCGAGCAGGGTTCGTCCATTAAAAGCACTTCAGGGTCTGCCGCTATCGCCCGGGCAATGCACAGCCGCTGCTGCTGCCCACCGGAGAGCGAAAGTGCGGAAATATGCAATCGATCTTTAACTTCTTCCCAAAGTCCAGCCGATCGCAGAGATTTTTCAACCTTTTCCGCGATGATCACTTTCCCGCGAACACCATGAATCCGCAGCGGATAAGCCACATTTTCATAAATGCTTTTCGGAAATGGATTGGGCTTTTGAAATACCATCCCCGCGCGTTTACGCAATTCCATCACATCGGTACGCCGGTCATAAATATCCGCCCCGTGAATTTTAATGCTGCCGCGAACCTGACAATGCCGGATCAGATCATTCATGCGGTTAAAACAGCGGAGAATCGTTGATTTGCCGCACCCCGATGGCCCGATAAACGCGGTAACTTCCCCGTGCGCAATTTGCAGGTTCACACCATGCACCGCCCGCCCTTTGCCATAAAATACTTCCAGATTCTTTATCTCAATCGCCTGCCGCTTCACCTGCTGATCCGGCGCAACGGGAATCATACGCGGCGGATTGGCACCATGGGCACCATGTTGTGAACCATGCGGACGCGAAACATTTTCAGTACTTATTGGCGGTGTCATAATCCAGACCTCCCAGGGTTTCAGGCATCTTGGCCCACTGCTTCGCCGTCGGGCACAAACCCCAAGGCAGCAACGAAACAAGCTCGTTCTCACACTCCTGATCATTAGAGTATGACATTGCGCCCCATCGGAGCAAGGATTTTCCGCTAAAAAAGGCCGAATTAGCGCAACATTATCTGTTGGGTTACGTGTTTTTAGCGCAATACTAATAAATTCGCCAAAAGGATTATTCGTGGATGGGAATTTCATGTTATAGGACGATGTTCCAAAAATCTTCACAGAATTTTAACATGGAGTAAACCGAATCAAAAAATTGATCCCGTAAAAAATACGTCAGTTATGGTCTGTTGGACGTGCAAAAGCCCGTGTCGGTTTTTTGTGACCAACATGTTTTTGAGGAGTCAATATCATGGCAGTTAACAATGAGCTTCACGCCGCAGAAGTGTCGGAGGCGCTGAACGAAGTAAAATTCAGTGGCTTTCACCTGCGGACGATCATCACAGCCGGCATGGGCTTTTTTACATCGGCTTATGACCTGGCGGTTATCGGCACGGCGATCGCCCTGTTCGCGGGACCGTGGATGGCCAAAATGTATGGTGCGCATCCAACGGCCCACCAGAAAATTGAATTCGCATTTCTCATTGGCTTGATTGGTTCCATCTCTCTGTTTGCTACATTCCTCGGCGCTCTGTTCTTTGGAGCCATCGCCGACAAATTTGGCCGCAAGCGGATTTACGGAATTGAGGCGGCCCTGATGGCAATTGGCGCCGTTGGCAGCGCCTTTGCGGGCGGACCAATTGCCATGCTGATCTGGCGCACGGTTATGGGCTTTGGCATCGGTGGTGATTACCCGCTGTCCGCTGTGATCATGAGCGAATACGCCAACCGTGAAAACCGAGGCAAGATGGTGGGTATGGTATTTTCCGGTCAGGCGTTGGGGTTTCTAGCTGGCCCGGTGATTGCCTTGACCATGCTGGCGGCGGGCGTCAGCCATGAACTGACATGGCGCATCCTTTTAGGCCTTGGCGCAATACCGGCAGCAGCCGTTATTATACTGCGCCGGACGATGCCGGAATCGCCACGTTGGATGGCCCGCGCCAAGGGGCAGGGTAAAGAGGCGGCGGCTGGATTGGTGGCGTATTCTGAAGGCGCGGCCGTGGCCGCAACTTCGGACCGTGCCAATGTTATTAAAGAGCCATTGTCTAAATATTTTCCCACCCTTATCGGTACAGCGGGCTGCTGGTTCCTCTTGGATTATGTTTACTACGGCAATACGGTGTGTATGCCGCAGATTATCAATCAGGTCGCTCCGCATTCCACCATCCTTACCAGCACCGCCTGGAACGTGTTGATCTTCGGCATCTTTGCTGTTGCGGGCTATGTGGCCGCGTTTATGACCTGTGATAAACTCGGGCGCAAATTTATACAAATTCTGGGCTTCGCCATGATGGCGGTAACATTCGGCCTTATCGGGTTAGTTCCGCAATTAAGCACCATGGTTGTGCCGTTTATTCTCGTGTTTGGTATCAGTTATTTCTTCACCGAATTCGGCCCCAACGTGACCACTTTCATCCTTGCCGCAGAGCTGTACCCGGTGAATCTCCGAACCACGGGCCACGGCATTTCCGCTGGCCTTGGCAAGTTTGGCGCATTCCTCGGGGTGTTCCTGTTCCCTGTGATTGGTGCCACGCTGGGCTTTCGTGGTTCACTGCTGCTTTCCGCCGGATTGGCGGTCTTGGGCGTGATTGTGACGGTGATTTTCGTGAAGGAACCGGCTGGAAAATCGCTGGAAGAAGCGGGGCGGGAATCCGATTGGGAACCGGCCCAAAAGGTCATCACCCGCGACGCCATGCAAACCCCCGTGGGTGCTTCGGCGTAATGAATTATTGAGAGCGAGGCAAGTTTCCCGGGGGCCAGGCCGAATTCGAGCTTGGCCCTTTTTGCTGCGCGAAGCCAAACAGCTTTAGGCAATTGTTGCTATAATCGCCGATGATCTTCAGCGATCGCCGTCGTGCAATCCGCCCGCGACGTGTCGCCGCAGTTCCAATTGGATGCTTGACGGTGCCGGATCTTTTTACATCCTCCAGAGAACAACGTATCAAAGCCGCCCGCCCCCTGGCAGCCAGAATGCGACCGGAAACGCTGACCGAGTTTGTCGGACAACAGCATATTCTTGGCCCGGGCAAGCTTCTGCGACGCATGATTGAAGCCGACCGCCTCGTGAGCCTGATTTTTTATGGCCCGCCGGGCACCGGAAAAACCTCGCTGGCGGAACTTATTGCCGGAGCCACGCGCCGGCACTTTGTACGCATCAATGCGGCCGCTGCCGGCGTGAAAGATGTACGCGATGTGCTGGCGCAGGCCAAAACACAGTTGGAAAACACGGGCGAGCGCACAATCCTGTTCCTGGATGAAATTCACCGTTTCAACCGCACGCAGCAGGACATTCTCCTGCCGGATGTGGAAAATGGCATTATCACCCTTATCGGTGCCACCACGCAGAATCCGTTTTTCTCCGTCAATGCTCCGCTGGTATCGCGCAGCCAGATCTTTCAATTTGAACTCCT
>JAJYGE010000233.1 GCA_021785155.1 Planctomycetota bacterium | reverse complement strand
GGAAAGCGATCCAGAGCGGCAAACATTTTTATTTTTTCATAATTCCGCCAATGGTTGTGCAGATCCCCCGCAATAACCAGTTCACCGGATGCCGGAAAATGCAGCATGTGGCCGCTGCGCAACGAATCTTCACGATTCAGTGCCGCACCCTGGCGGAGATAATCAATGGTTTGACGGGCGGACATAGATTCCTTTAGTTCTTTCTCATCATAGCACGCTGATTTGGCACATCGTCGGCCACGCAGCACGCACGCCGTAAAACGCGTGCCACATTATTAAGCATCGGCCAAATAGGGGCCAATAATTGAATCCAAAACGGAGGATAACCGGATTTACCGAAAGGATTCAGGTTACCGTGTCTGCATCCGCAGCCGAGGTCGTACCGCTTGGATTACCGTCAGCAGCCTCGGCTATCTGACTATCACGGGCCGCGTTGGCACGCTGCAGATAAACCGCCGAGCTTACGCTTAACACCAACTGCAATCTTGCATGGACTTCTTCCATGCTGGGCGGACGATCGGACGGGCGATTTTCAACGCACTCAAGTATCAGCCGCGATAATTGCGCTGGAATGCGCGGATTAATTTCGTGGGGCGGAATAAGAGTGCGGGAGTCAACACCACTGGCACCGGCTTTTTTCTTTGGAATTACTGTCGGCACATGTCGATCCGTGACGCACCAGTAGAGACTGGCACCAAAATTAAAAATATCGGTTGCGGGAGTCAGCGGCCCAAGGGCAACCTGCTCCGGCGCAATGTAATCAGGCGTGCCCTGAATCCGGCTTTTAACCGTGCCAATGGCACAGCTTTGGCCGAAATCAATAATTTTGCAATCGTTATTCTGGTTAATCATGATGTTATTGGGCTTGATGTCGGCATGAACGTAACCCATTTTGTGCATTGCTGAAAGCCCCTCAGCCACGCGGCATGAAATTTCAAGCAGGGATTTTAGACTTGCGGGCCGCTCTGTATCCAAAGATACGCCGTCAAAAAGATCCATCAGCAGATGCAATTCGGTTGTGGAGAGAAACTTCCGGCGACGAATGAGACGATGACTTTTTCGCAAAACCGGATGAGTAAAGTGACTACTGATGGCGTATTCCTGCTCCGCCTGTTCCAGAAACCGATCATCTTCCGGGCTGCGCCGCAAGACCCGCTTGAGCGCGTAGACCTGCCGCGTGCGGATTTCACAAACCGCATAAATCGTGCTCCTGGCCCCGTACCCCAGACAGGTAAGCACTTCAAAATCAGGAATTTCGGGCAGTACTTCCATTACCCAAATCGAGCCTTATTACAGAGTTCCTTCTTACGCAAGCTGCCGCAACAGCGATTGTAACTGCTGCGCCCCTCTAAGCGACGAATATACTATTCGCTTTTGCCGCGTTTTGCCAGCCTGAAAAGATATGAGCGGGATCACCAATCGTTCAACGCCGCAGCAGGTGATGAAATTCACGACCAAACGCGCGCTCGCGAGCGGTGGCTTGACCGCGAATTTCCCATTGCAGTTTGACGCAGGAACTCGGAATGTTCAAATGTCGCTCCAACGCCCGCACAAGCGATACGGTGGAACGAATCTGACTGGCGGAATAATTCTTGCGGTTGATATCTCCGATGATACAGACACCCACGGCATTGGCATAAGCAGAGTAATGATGGGGTGTTAAATAAGGCCAGGAAAAATACGGTGCTGTAGATAATTGTTCCTGCCAAGCCAAGCCTCGTTGCACATATCCGTCGGGGTTACCAATTCCGTTTCGGGTGTTATCCACCACAAAATGAAAATTTGCGCCCTGCGTCGTGTTGCCCGCGTTTTGCGGCCTGATTATTCCTCCTACATCTTTGCCCTCCGAGAGCTCGGCAGAATTACCGGACTGACTCCCGGACTGATAGACGATGATATAGTTCCAGCGGCCTTTCTGCAACGGGGCGGACGCACGGATAACGGAATTCCAATTTTGCGTGTTGTTTGAAAGATTCATCATGTAGGGACCCGCGCTGGTAATGGGTTGCCCCTCCAACAATAGAAGGATACCAGCGGTTAAAGCCAGGGTCGCCACCAAAGATGATAGAACCGTAAAGACACGGCGATGATTCACTGCCGTGTGGGCCTTTCGGGATGAAGTTTTTGAGTTTGAACTCATCATTACACAAAACCCAGTCTACTTACTGTGTATCGGCCCATAATTCAGTGAAACTTGAAAAATATTACAAATTTCATTATTCGCATAAGATTACAGTTTATTGTCGAAAATGCAATCAAACGCCGATATAACACGCGGTGAACGTACCGCCACCCTCGCGGGGGCGATGGATTGTGGTTGCCGGCACTGGTGCTCATGGCATTTGCCGGCCTATAATACCTTTTGTTGACGGTACTTTTTGTCGGCGATAAACTCGCAAGTATGCTCGACTGCGGGCAAATTTGGCCAAAAAGGCTGATTTTCACTCCAGTCGCCCTTCGGCTGTCCTGCGAAGACATACTTGCCATGCTGCAAGCCAAATTTTTTAGGAGATCGACGTTATGAACTCTGAACACCTGATTAAACGATCTCGGTGGGCGAGCCTCATCGCCACAGTCGTTGGAGTGGCTTGTCTAATTGGGGGCCTCGCACTGCTGGCCGCCGCTTCGCACGGTATTAAGGCGGTCGTCGATACACCGCAGGCCATGTCGACCATGACGCCCGGCATTCTACTTCTGGGTGTTGGCGTTTTGATTTTAACCATGGCGGGCATGATCTATATGGCCGTGAGCTTGAAAATTCAGTCTATGAGTGATGATCATTGGCAATACGAACAATTGCGCGGTGCCCTGGAAACACACCGCCAACTCCTGGAAGGCATCCGTGATAGCGCGGCACTTTCGGATTCCGCCAAGCAAATCGCGTATCGCCACAAAGATCGCGATGCCCTGCGCCACGCCATCCGTGAGGATATCGACAAAAATGATTACGACGGAGCCTATTGGCTGGCCGCGGAAATGGAACGACGCTTCGGCAATCGCCAGGAAGCGGCACAGTTCCGGGAAATGGTTGAAACCGCCCGTAAAGGATTTATTGCACGCGAAGTTCACGAGGCTCTGGAACATTTTGACCAGTTGCTCAAGAAGTTCGACTGGCCCGCGGCGGTCCGGGAAATGGAGCAACTCACGCGCACATTCATCGGCCATGCGGACGTGCAGCGATTGCCGGAACGCATTCAGGCCGCCAAGGAAAATCATAAACGCGCCTTGCTGAAAGAATGGAAGGATGCCGTGACCAAGGAGGATGTGGACCGCAGCGTGGAATTGCTCAAGCAGTTGGATCAATACCTTACGCCGGGCGAAGGTGAAGGATTCAAGGAAATTGCCCGCGACGTATTCAAGAAGCAGTTGCAGCAACTTGGCGTGCAATTTGCATTGCAATGCAACGACAAGAATTGGGGTGAAGCGATCCGTATTGGAGAGCAAATCACCGACCAATTCCCCAATACGCGCATTGCCGCGGAAGTGCGGGAGGTTATGCCTTCGCTGCGCGAAAAATTCAATCAACCGGTAGGCGCTATTTAACCGCTGCGGTATGTTGATGCGATGAAGATACTTTTTCTTGGCTCCGGCGCTTTTGGTCTGCCCACACTGAAAACATTAATCCAGGCCGGTCATGACCTGGCAATGGTTGTGACACAGCCGGATAAGCCCGCCGGACGCGGACGCCACAGCACCCCCACCCCAATTGCCGCTTATGCCGCAGAGATTGGTTTACCGGTATTAAAAACCGCCAATCTCAATGGCCCGGAAGTTATCGCCGGCCTGCAGGCTCTGACACCGGAAATTTTAGTCGTCATCGCGTTTGGCCAAAAGATTGCCGATAACGTTTTGCGTTTAGCATCGCAGGGCGGCATAAATCTACATGCTTCTCTGTTGCCGGCCTTCCGCGGAGCCGCTCCGATTCAACGCGCCATA
>JAJYGE010000541.1 GCA_021785155.1 Planctomycetota bacterium | reverse complement strand
CATACACTCCAATGCCGCGATTCTCGCCGGGAAATATTTTGGAGTCCCCCATTGCAAAGCCGAAGGTTTTACCCTTTGGCACCCCCGGTTGCGGTAGAGAATCCGCAGTGAGCTTATAAGGTCCGGGGATAATATGCACCGGGCACTGTTTGGATGCCGCCAGGCTGGCCGCCGATGCGGTCCTGGTACGCCATGGCCAGGAGAATATGGCTCCGACGAGGGCTGCCGATTTTAGAAAATCTCTTCGCTGCATGATAGGTTCTTCCTTTCAAGTTAGTCGTTCTAATCATGGACGTTCAGCATGGTCCGGCGGATCAAAAAATATTCCGCTTAGCACGCCGGCGGGGCCGTGAAATGGCAACAACTCAATTCGCACCGAGCTGTGACAATCGAAGACAAGATATTTTCCCTTTTCCAAATGCCGCATGACCTGTACCGGTGCCGCTTCAGCCAGGGTATGAAGATTCAATACTTCCACCGAATTTTCCAACCGCTGACCCTTGAAGTCCACCGCGTACAATGCCAACTGATAATTTGCCGGATGTTTAAGCTTTATGGTTACAGAGTTTCCGCAATACACGCCCAAATTGCGTGGTCCGGTGTTGGTGGCATTGCGAGCCAGTACCGAGATATTATTCCTGGCGGCGGGGAACTGGGAATCAGTTCCCTTGGAACACGTTACTGATTGGACATAACTGGGCAAATGTTCTTTATTTTTCCCCACGCCATCATAATTAAATAGAACGTAACCAGCCTTGCCATACACACCACCCCAGTTGCCACGGGTTTTGTTATCCTGGCCAATAACCTGGACGCTGTAAACAAGTTTTTGTGGCACATAAGCCGGTGCCGCCCCTTGATACCGGATGGCAAAATGATAATGCCCGGCCGACACATCTGAAAATGTCACCGCCCGCCCGTTGACTTGCGCCCCGCCGAGGCCGGGGGTCGTGTGAAAAGTTCCGTTCCATGCCGGCCGGCCATTCACGCGAATGGCGGTGATGCTTCGCCCATCCAACGGGATGGCAATCCGCGCTGTTACCCCCGGCGGAATCCGCACATCCGCCACGCCCCGTTTGACATTGAACATGGCGGAGATCCTTCCGTGCGGGGTGGGCACAAAGGCTGAAACCTTCGTTAATAGATGGCCCAGGTGCGGCTGAATATCAACGTCGGCATAGCCTGGAGTTGCGGGCTTTATTCCCGCAACGTATTGCGTGAGCCATGGCGTGCAACCGCTACTCCACGGATGACACCAACTCCATGCCCCGAGGGGCAAAATGCCGTACTTTGGCGTCACGGCATTCCACGAAGG
The DNA here is from genome assembly GCA_021785155.1 of Planctomycetota bacterium. The sequence goes on along the minus strand of JAJYGE010000541.1, from coordinate 2,625 downwards.
CAGGTAACATTCAAAAAAGGTCGTTCCGCCATGGCGAATCTGTCCGCCCCAGTCTTCCAGGACCGTCTGCAATGCCGGATTAGTCCAGTTCATCCTTCCCATCGCCTTGATGATGAAATACTCATTAAAAGGGGAAAGAGAAAGGCGCGTCACCGGATCGGCAAAAACGTGCCGGTACAAATACTGATCCTGCCGCCGGTCGGGTACCCCCGCATTGATGGCGTCCGAGGCCGCAAAAATCCCCACATGGTCAACCCAGTTGGGATTCTCCGCGATTTCCGCAGCGCGAACCGCCGCCAAATGATTATATTTTGCCGCCAGATCCCGGTAGCCGGCCATACCCAGAACTGCCGCAAACCGCCGACATGTTCCAATAAACAACATGCGGTAGGCCTCCACAGCCTCATGAATTTGCGGATTCGTAAAGCTGCCCAGGCGATAGTCCCATCCATAAAAACTGATTTGCGGTTTTTTGAACATGGCGTTTCCATGTGCGATCTTGGCTTCCACCAGTGGAATATTCCGCGTCAGTTCCGCCCGGTCGCCGGTGTGCATGTAATAATCGGCCAAACTCAATATCCAGTACATCTGATAGCTGGCAATATTCATGTTGTTGTTGTGCGCCAACCCGTTAATATTTTTCCGGATAAAATTCCAGTCGCCGAAGGCCGCCATCGCGGTGGCTTGGGCAATATGTTCATCGCCGACCCATGGTGAACGGTCTCCACGATCCATGAGAATGGTGCCGAAATAGTTTTTCAGCATGGCAACCTTGACCGTGTACGCACCGGTATACCAGATTCGTGTCAGCATCGGATCACTGCATGAAAATCCGCCGTTATAGTTCGTCGGCTTGATCTGGCATACCAGCCGAACGTGGGTAATATGCCATGGCTTGCCGTTAAAGGAGCGAATGTAGATCCAACCGAATCGCACCCCTTCGTACAATTCCTTGTTGACCTGCAAACGATAGGTGTGGCCGATTTTTTGCGGTTGGGCAATGCAGCCTTCCACCGGGGGAGAATGAAATTCACTGATTCCAGCCTGCACCTGACCATGCAGATCGGGGCTGTCAAATTCCAGCCACGCGGCGCTTTCCCGGCCAAAGTCAAACCGGATCGACCCGGTTCCATCCACGGTAATATCGCACGCGTTTGTCAGTACAGAATGGAGATGCTTAAAGGCCCCGGGCGTCGGCGTAGAAACACCGACGGGCCGCAGAAGATAATACTGAAGTGATCGGCCAGGCTCGGTATCATGCCACCGATACCGCACCAGCGGATCGGGTGACAATGGGACCGCCGGACCGGTGAATCCACCGCCGTGCAATGGCCGGTACGGTTCCACAATGGGCGAGCTGCCCGGGACCAGATTCACGCCGGTAAAGTACCTGTCCGCCGCCCTGGCGCGGCTACCGGCCATCACCAACAACATAAGACTGACATAACCAATGCGCCGCCAGTGCACATAATTCATCATTGTGTTCCCGTTCCAATAGGGGCCGCAGTTCACTGTACAATTTCTATGTGAGTTCACGTATTGCGGCCACCCGCAATTTCACCGGACCGATCAGGCCCGATTCCACCAGCGGATCAGTCTTGCTATAGACCTGCCAGGTTGTAAACGTGTAGCGGCCAGAGGGATTGGGCTTGCCATCCAATAACCATTGCGGCCATTTCTTAAGCGTGCCATTCCACCAGGTTGGGCCGTAATACCGATCCGGATCTTCCGGCAAATGCTGATCTCCAATCATGCGGTTGATCCACAGATTGGTCACGGAGACGTTCAATATGTTACGCCCGGGTTTCACTACCGTGGTGACATCCAGCCGGAATGGCGGCTTCCACAAAATGCCCAGATCATGGCCATTGACCCTGACACGCGCCATCACCGCAACATGACCTAAATCAAGTTCAATGCGTCGGCCCGGTGCCGACAATTCCGCGGGGACATCAAATTCCGTCTGATATTCTCCAGTACCGGAAAAATAACGCACGCCCGCATCGGGGTGCTGGTTCCACGCGATCAGCTTATCCAATTTTATCTGCGCCGGGGCACCCCAACCGGGCGGAAATGTCACGTTCCACGGCCCCTCAATGGCGACCGGCCTGGGAATATCCGCAACCCGAATCGTCGTGTGCTTGCCGGAAGCCAACACGCATTGGTATTGACCCGCCTGGGTGACAACAGCCTGAAGGTGGCCATCACCATTGGCCTCCAACGTTAGAATTGGATGAAACACCGGTTGCGGTTCCGCGAAGATTACCTCCTGCCCATCGTGCCGGCTGATTTGGCTCTTGTGGCCATCGAGCGCGTAGTCAATGGTCAGCGTCTTGACCACACCGGGTGCCGGATCGCCCCCAATTTCAGCCATTTTCACTACGGGAAAGCTGGTCTCTCCGGCATCGACCAATTTCGCAACGAGGGCTTTGACATTACGCGTGCGTGCCGCATCGCCCGGAACACCATAGGTGGCACTTGTTATTCTGATCTTCAGCTTTTTCGCTGGTCTCATCCTGGCATTCGCCGCCAACAATATCTTGCCTTGGTGGCTGACACTGCGAATGGGATCCTTGACGGCGGAGATCCGGTTGCGGCGGAACACCACAAAGACCGACCTTTTGG
>JAJYGE010000125.1 GCA_021785155.1 Planctomycetota bacterium | reverse complement strand
GGAAGCAGCGGCCTGCGGATGCTGAATATTCTCAACCCCAGCCTGGGAAGCAATATTATGCAATAAAGCCGTTGGAAGTGGTGGACGGAAGCCACATGATATAACATACCAATCATTGCGGCGGCTTTGGACTCCGCACGGGGAAAAGCCGATAGGAAAATATTCTTTTTTTTACTGGAGTGCTCATTGATGCGGCGCAGGGATTTTTGCAAATTGGCGGCCACCGGTGTGGCGGGGGCATTGACGATACCATGGAATGGTGCATCCGCGAAGGCCGGACAACCGCATATAGAAGTGCATGCGGATCCGCTGCCGGCGGGACCCGGCGGTCCATTACCCAAGGTGCGGGTGCATGCGGGTTGGCGCGGGCTGGTAACGGGAGAAAACAAACCCTTTATTCCCATCGGAGCCATGTATTTCCGCGCCAGCGACGGCTGGACACCGCGCTTCTGGAAAGAGTTTGACGCCCGCGCCGCACTTAAAGATTTAAAAACGCTGAAAGCCATGAGCTTTAATACGGTGCGGTTATGGCTGACCAGCCTGTCTTTTTATCCGCAGCCCGGGGTGCTGGATCCGGCGGCCATTGAAAAATTTGATCAGTTTTTGGCGGCGGCGGAAGAGGCGGGCATTTATGTGCAGGTCTGTGGATTAACCACCTGGCAGGGCCGCCCGAAAAATGAAATTCCGATCTGGCAGCGCGGCGATGAATATGCGGATCCCAAGGCCGTGGAAGATCAGGTGCAATTCTGGCATTTGATGGCCAGCCGCTACAAGGGCCGCAATGTGATTCTCACGTATGAACTGGCCAATGAACCCACTGTGATGTGGAACACGCCGGCGATGCAGGCGCTATGGAATAAATGGAATAATAAATCCACACCGATTCCTCCGGCGAAAGATAATCCGGGCAATTCCGCGCTTTTGGCCTATCAGCACTTCAGGGAATATGTGGCGGATGAATGGACCCGCCGGCAGGTGGACGCCATCAAACAGGCTGATCCTGAGGCGCTGGTAACCGTGGGCCTCGTGCAGTGGTCGGTGCCGGCGATTCCCAATCCGGTGGATGTTTATTCCGCCTTCCGTCCGCAGCGGCAGGCCAAGCTGCTGGATTTCATGGAAATCCATTGCTATCCGCTGGCCGACGGCGGGTTTACCTACCAGTCTGAAGCGGTGGAAGTGGCCAATTTGTCCTTTATGGAATCGATCTTGAAGGAAACCGCGGCTCCCGGCTTACCGACCATGCTGGCGGAGTTTGGCTGGTACGGCGGAGGTGCCTGTCCGAATTTCGGGCCACCGATCCCGGCCACGCAGCAGCAGCAGGCGGATTTTTGTGCCCGGGAAGTTAAAACCTCCACGCCGCTGGTTTGCGGATGGCTGAATTGGGCGATGTTTGATGATCCGGTAGCGGCGGATGTAACACGGTTCAGCGGTTTATTTACCGCCGATGGCAAGGAAAAGGCGTGGGGCCGGCGGTTCAGCCAACTGGCCCGGGAATATCAGTACAACCTGCCACCGGTGCCGCTGGGGAAAATCGGCCCGCGGCCCGAATTGCCGTGGGATATGTGTTTGACGAGTTCCGCGGCGGCGGAAAAATTCCGCGTGGAGTATCTGGCGGCCTTCAAGCGGGAGCATTTCAGATCGTAGCGGCGCTACGCTCCATGCGGCCATGAATAAAGCGGACGAATCATCCGATGCCAGCATGTTGGATTGCGCCGCGTGGCACACGGCATATTGGGACGGTGGATGGCCAGTGCCATATTCGGATGTTCAGGCGGACATTATGTTGATGACGTATTGAGAATTGAACCGTTCATGAAAAGATGGCCACGTTTTTTAGCCTGCGTTCTTATGTTGCTGATAACTGCGGGTGGATTACAGATCCATGCGGCAGAAGTTCAACATTTGCACCATCGGTGGACCGCTGCCCGCGCCTGGCACTGGTACCACCGGCAACCATGGATGGTGGGCTGCAACTACATTCCCGCCACCGCTGAAAACACCATTGAAATGTGGCAGGGGTCCACCTACGATCCCAAAACCATCAATCGCGAACTGGGTTATGCCCATCGACTGGGTTTTAATGTTATTCGTGTGTTCCTCAATGTGCTGGTGTGGCAACACAATCCGCAAGGCTACCAAAAACGCATCGGCAATTTTTTGGCCATTGCCAGTGGCCATCATATCCGCGTGGCTTTTGTTATCTTTGATGACTGCTGGCTTCCAACAGCCAAACTCGGCCCGCAACCCCCACCGATACCCGGCGTACATAATTCACAATGGGTGCAATGCCCCGGCCCGGCCATGGCGGCCAATCATGCGGACTGGCCCCTGTTGAAAGATTATGAACAGAGTATTCTCCGGGCTTTCCGCAATGATCATCGCGTGATATTTTGGGATTTATACAATGAATGTCATACGCTCCCACTGCTCCAAGCGTCCTTTCGCTGGGCGCGTGAAATCAAGCTATCCCAGCCCATTACATCCTGCGTTTATGGCGGGCCGGTGCCCATTACCAATTATGTGCTTCGCCACTCGGATATTATCACTTTTCACAATTACAGCGGACCGCACAATGTGCAAAATGAAATCACCAGCCTCCGCCATTACCATCGCCCCGTTATCAATACCGAATACATGCGCCGGCCTGTAAGCACATTTGCCCTGTGCCTGCCGGTATTTAAGCGCAACGATGTTGGATGTTTTAACTGGGGGCTGACCAACGGCAAGACACAGACAATTTATCCGTGGTGGTCCAAGCCGGGCAGCCCGCCGCCCAAGCTCTGGTTCCACAATATTTTACACCGCGATGGCCGACCGTTCAGCGTAAAGGAAGTTCATCTGATTGAACATTTAACCGGCGCCAAGCCATGGCCGGCGCGGTAAACGCAAACCATTGCGGCATCGGCGACGTATGGTATAGCGGTATTGCCCCGTTATATAGTTTGTATATGGATATGTCCTCTGACCAAAGGAGTCCCGCACGATGAAACGACGAACATTTTTACAGACGGTTGCCGCCGGCGCTGCCACAGCCATAGCGGTTCCAGCGATGAAAGCCCAAGCCGCCACCCCCCCACCGGCACCGCCGTTTGATGGGCATTATCATTATCACCTTGGCCCGGATTCCAAACCGCAGCCGGGTGTTCCACGGGGTAAAATTTTTAATCTGAATCTGGATTTCAGCACATCGAAAATTTTTCATGGTGAACAGCGCGAGATAACGGCCTACGTGCCGGCACAATATCGGCCCGATCAGCCGGCGCGCGTGTTTATAACCCTTGATGAAATCTGGCTGCGCCTGCCCATTGTGCTGGACAACCTGATCCATCAGGGAAAATTGCCGGTGATTATTGTCATCGGTTTTGTCTGGGGTTGGACGCCATCCGCCCGGGCACCGCAAAACAAACGCTTTGACCGGAGTTTTGAATTTGACAGTCGCACCAGTTCTCTGGCGGATTTTATGATTGAAGAACTGCTGCCGAAAGTGCAGCAGCAGAAAACACCCGATGGCCTGCCCATTGTGCTGTCGGATAATCCCGATCATCGGGGCGTGGGTGGATTAAGCAGCGGCGGAATTGGCGCATTTACGGTGGCGTGGCAGCGGCCCGACGCTTTTCGGCGCGTGTTTTCCGTGTGCGGAACATTTGTGGGCATGCGGGGCGGAGATCACTATCCGGTGCTGATTCGCAAAACAGAGCCAAAACCGCTGCGGCTTTTTCTTAATGACGGGTCCCAGGATGGCTGGGTGGGCGGATTGGAATTTGGCGACTGGTGGATGGGCAATCGGGAAATGGAGCGGGCGCTGACCTTTGCGGGTTATGAGGTTTCCCATGCGTGGGGAGTTGAAGGGCATGACGGCTGGCAGGCGGAAACGCTTTTGCCGGAGGTTATGCAGTGGTTGTGGGAAACGAAGCATCCGATCAAAGCCGGGAAAAGCAAAAAT
>JAJYGE010000304.1 GCA_021785155.1 Planctomycetota bacterium | reverse complement strand
GTCGCATCGGCTCAATGGGTCTATATGGACCCGGTTTTCGCCGCTGGCTCCTTGCCGCTGGGGCGTTTGCGGCCAATCAATCCTAATATTTAGGCGTGACAGAGCACTAGGAACCTTTTTCGGCATGGTCTTCCAAAATCCGTGTTATTGTGGTAAACATTTCCCCGTGCTGAGCTGGCAAAAATCTGTGAAAATCTGTGGATAAGACGTTTTGGTTGCGGCGGAGCCGCGCTGTGCCATCCGTGATATTGCCGGACCAACCAGAACATTGCGATCCGATGCTGAATGCGGTCGCACCATCATTGGCAGCGGTGGGTAAATCCCAAGGCTTGCCGGAATGGCGTATAATAGCTTCTATGGCATTGCAACCAGATGATATTGTCTGTTTTTGTTTTCACGTTCGGTTAAGGAAAATCGAATCGTTTTGTTATATCGAAAAGCCACTGCACGCTTCCCAGATTTCTGATTGCCTTTCGGCCGGCACCGGTTGTGGCTGGTGTCGGCCATTATTGAAACAAATTCATCTGCAAATTTGCGGCCAGCATGTTCCCGCGTGGCGGCAACCCACAGCCAGTGCCGCAACAGACAGCACCACGGTATCCATGACTGATGCGAAGTCATTGGATAGTCAAAGTTGGGCTGCGGGCCGACAACGGCACATCGCCGAAGGCCGGGGGCACCCACCATCCGATAACCCCAGGGAGTAGCAATTGCGTCCGAGTAAATTGTATTGGGATATGGGATCGACATGAAGTATTTGAAATTTTACACCTATGGAACTTCAAAATGTTTGTTATATACATCGGTGGCGTATTTCCGATAAGATAAGATGGAAGAGAGTGGGGTCGGCAATGAATTCCGACTTTGGATATAGCTAAAATGACAGGGCTCGCCATGGATGCGCCTTCTTCTCAGCCGCCTATATATATCTTGGAAGATTTTCGTCTGGAGGACCTCTATCCGCTGACGTATACCCGGCCCGCCGCGCTTTTGCGTTGCGGGGCCGAAACACTGCTGGAACGGATGCTGCGACATTTGCCTCGGCCACCCAGCGGCATTATTGTCCGCGACACCATTAAAGCCAAAATGCGGGAGACGCTGCGAATTGCGGTAAATCCAAAAATTGACATGACCCGCAGCACCGTATTTGTCAACGCCCGCTGGCTGATGACGCATCCGTTTGAATATCCGCCGGTAGATACCGCCGGCATGACCGGGGAGGATTTTACATGGGTGCATCTCTCCGCGGCCAAACTTGCGGAACTGGATCTCAAGCGCATTGTTCGCTCACGAATTCTGGAAAAACTGATCACCACCATCAGTGCCGGCCTTGTGGATGCCACCATGATTCGATACCCCTGGAACCTGCTGGGGAATCAGCATGAGATGCTCCTGGATGATTTTCAGCGGCGTGGCGCGGCACGCTTAAGCGAACCGTTGGCTGGAGCATATCTGCTGAAACCTGAGAATATGTATATTGGCCCGGAGGTACAAATCCTTCCTGGAGCGGTACTCGATGCCAGAAATGGACCGATTATTGTGGATCGGGGAGTGAACATTCGGGCCAACAGCGTGATCACCGGCTCGGTTTACATCGGCCCGGAATGTGTGATCCGCTCCGGCGCGGATATCCGCGAGGATTGCTCCTTTGGGCCGGGGTGCCGTGTGGGCGGGGAGGTCATCAACTGCACGTTCCAGGAATATTCCAACAAACAACATGATGGTTTTCTTGGTCAGAGCTTCGTGGGCGCATGGGTCAACCTTGGTGCCGGTACAACCACGAGTAACCTGAAAAATACCTACGGCATCGTGCGGGTACCCATCGGCGGAAAAGACCGCGTCACCGGATTACAGTTTATGGGTTCGGTAATCGGCGACCACGCGAAACTGGGCATCGGAACCATGCTAAACACTGGAACGGTAGTCGGTTTTGCCAGCCACGTTCTCACCAGCCGTCCGCCGAAATTCATCCCCAGTTTCGCCTGGGTGACGGATCAGGGCATTGCGCATCTGGACTATGAAAAGGCCCTGGAAATCGCGCGTACCGTCATGGAGCGACGCAACCAGAAACTCTCGGCAGCGGATCAAGAAATATTCAATCGCATATTCACATCCTGGAGCCAAAGCGAAAGCTATCAATGGAAGGACAATCGCGAGACTATTTGAAGCCCTACGGGAGAGCTTTTCACTTTTTTTGGTGCACCACTCCGCAGGCACGTTAACCCTCCCAAACGGCCTGTCCTGGTCGCACCAGCGGGCATGGCAATATTTCCGGGCACCCGTGGCGCCGGTTGTTACCGCAGAGCAGTTGAATTTAGCCCGGATTATTCACGGCCCGGCGGGCACTTCTTACATATTCAATAATATAGATTGGTTGTGTGTATTATGGCGGTTTTTTTTTGACTATTCAGCGCAGAATACCCCGCTACCCCCATTGGCCGATGGGGTTGTCATGTTGCCAGTAAACGGCGGGCAAGCGGGCTATGCGGGCATAATGTGATGCCGGTTGTTCTTCTGGTGCATACGGTCTACGATTGCGCCGGTGATAATTCAGACGGGACAGCAGGGTCTGTGACAGATTCTGCCAGGTCCCTTGCGGCCAAATCCTTAACCCACGCTCGCCACAGCATCAGGCCGAATCGAGTTCGTATCCTGCGGTCTGGTTGTTCGCCTCCGGTTGCTTTCCACCCTGCCTCGCGGCAACGCGGTTACCTTCGACTACGAGTCGGAACATCGACTCGAGGAGAACTTTCATCTCCTTGACTCAACACACTCTCCATCGCACTAAGTAGAAACGCATATTGATTTACACTATCACGATTGTGGCCATTACCATGGCATTCGCAATTTATGCCGTCGATACAATGAACGATCATCTTGCGTTCCTACTTAGCCGCGGGCATCGTGCCCGCGCGTTCACCGCCATTCCCGTTTAGCGCCAACCCCGCCGAGCGCCGCCCCATCCCCATTTAGCCGCGGGCATCGTGCCAGCGCGTTTACCGCCCCCACAACCAAACATGTTAGCCGGTGGATTTAATCCACCGCCGCCCCCAAGCCCCCGTTTACCCCATCGCCCTGCGATAGGCACCCCACCAAGAAACAAACCCGCGAACGCAGACCGCGCGAGAAAACCAATGGCCACGCCAATAAATCAGCACACAACACCACCCACCGCCCCATCCCTTTTCGCCGCGTGTACTTGCACCGCGCGCGCCCGTTGCCAACCGTCCCCGCCCCGGATCATTACTCTAACTCCCAGCGCCTAACTCCTGCATCCTCGCCACCCCCGTCTACTTCCACTCCCAACTTTCCCCCCCCCCACGGCTCTGGCCGCCCCCGCCCCCACAAAGCCGCGACCTCGACTCGTGACTCTGTTCAGACACATTGTCCAGCGCACCGGCGTTCGTCACCCCTCCACGGCATCCGTATCGCCGTGCTCATTGAGAGCGATGGATTACAGCAGTTTGACGCTGCGCCCCAAGATGGTTTTCGGAATTGAGGAAATTATCTCATCTCTTCGCTTGATGCCCCATATATCGCCGTCGGGTCGGCGCAGCCCATACAGCGCTTTACCAGCATCGGTACCCTTCATGCCGGTGGTCCAAATTTCGGCCACGCAGCCCTTAAATTGTTGGCAGCTGTCGCGCAGCCACTTTTTCAAAGCCGGCACAGTCTCGGTGAAGAACTTCCTCACGTCTTCGGTGGTAATTGATTTGCCACGATGATAGGCTTTGCACTCGATTATTCGCAGCTCATCGCCTCTCCAAGCGTACACGTCGACATCTCGAGTCGTATTTTGGTGTGGTATTTCCTTCCCAAGCATTACGCGTTGGTAGCCGTCGGAGCTAAGGATATCGGCTACCGTCTGTTCCCATTGCCGAAGATGCTGATTCTCTTCCGCCAGCGTTGAGAATCTCCGCGCCTTGAGCGCGTTGTTCTTGACGTAGTTAATGCCGTTTTCA
>JAJYGE010000232.1 GCA_021785155.1 Planctomycetota bacterium | reverse complement strand
ATTATTAAAAAGCCGGTGGTGCTGGAACAGGTGGAAGCTTGCCGCACCATTATTTTTGACAAAACCGGCACGCTGACTTACGGCGAACCAAGCCTCGCAAGCGTGCGGACACGCCCGGGGGTTGATGGTAATGAAAGTCTGATGCTGGCGGCAAGTCTGGAACGTTATTCCAAACATCCGTTGGCCGGTGCCATTGTAAAAGCGGCGGCGGATGCGGGCCTGTCGCAATGCGAAGCCACCGCCATAAGCGAACCGCCCGGGGCCGGACTTCATGGCGTTATCGGTGGCCATCAGGTGGAGATTACCAGTCGGCGCAAACTTTTGGATCGCGATGGCACCATGCGGAATATACTGCCCCAGCAGAGCGGCGGTCTGGAATGTGTGGTCATTATTGATGGTCAATACACAGCGACTTTGCAATTCCGCGATGAGCCGCGGGCCGATGGCGTATCCTTCGTGAAACATCTGGGGCCGCGGCACCGGTTTGATCGGCTGATGCTGGTATCCGGTGATCGGGAGTCGGAAGTGCGCTATCTGGCCGATCGCGTGGGCATTTCCGAAGTGTATGCCGGCAAAACCCCGGAAGAAAAACTGGATATTGTGAAAGCTGAAACGTTAAAGGCCCGCACGTTGTATATCGGTGATGGTATTAACGACGCCCCGGCCTTGATGGCGGCCACCGTGGGTGTGGCGCTGGGCCAGAACAGTGAAATTACCACCGAAGCCGCCGGAGCGGTGATCATGGATAGTTCGTTGAAAAAAGTTGATGAATTCTTTCACATCAGCCGCCGCATGAGAACCGTGGCCCTGCAAAGCGCATTGGGTGGTATGGCGTTAAGCCTTATTGGCATGGTGCTGGCCTGCTTCGGCCTGCTTCCGCCGGTCGCGGGGGCAGTTTCGCAGGAACTTATTGATCTGCTGGCCGTGCTCAATGCATTACGTGCGGCCATGCCGCCCGAAGCATTAACCGATTTTTAAACCCTCCGCAGGGGCTGTTCGTCACCTCCGGGCCTGGCTTGGTAATCCGACATCCACCCGGTGTGCCCGTTTTTGTCGAGACTCGTAAAACGCAACGCCAGTCCCGCCGCAACACATTGCGGGTGCTCGGGGGCCATAATAGTGGCGTTGTAAAAAAAAACAGGGGAAATTTACTCAAGACGGAAGTGGTGCCGGCCCGATAACACGCTTGGCCACGGAGAATGCCCCGCGTGGGGTATTCATAGGCCGAAGGTTCACTTTAGGGAGTCATCTCTCATGCAGACAGGAAAAATCCTGGGTATCGGGGCCGCACTATCGGCCGGGTTGCTCGCGGCGCAAGTTGCGAGTGCAAGCGTGCAGTTGGAAGTGTCTAATGGTGGTCCAACGACCGCAATCACCCTGACGAGTCTAGGATCGGGTGCCTACTCGGCGTCGTCCAGCAACTACGGCGGGTTGACATGGAATAGCCTTGATGTCTCAGTGCTCGGCCCCGGGGCGTTGGGCTTCTCTGTTCAAGGCTTAACATATAACACATCTGGCGAGGCTATTTTCTACGCTACAGGAACGGGGTTCACTTATTTGGCCACAAACCCAAACACGCTGGATTCAACGGGCGGCGGTGGCTATACCGGTTCTTCTTCCGGCATCGGACTTTCGCAGGTGGGGTATGCCGCGACATCCAACGCAGCATTTGATACATCGGGCGACAACACCAGTTTGCAATCGTCGGGACCGGCTGGCGGCGGTGCAATCACGGCCAGCACCGGCACTAACCCCAACGTAACAGGTTTGACGGGTGCCGGTTACTCCTTGACCTATGAGGCAATATTCTCCTTTGGCGCATCAGGAGACGTCTACGGCACTCTCGCAGCACCCGCAGGCGGCACAGTCTCCATCCTTGGTGGCGTTGCGAATGCCGTAGCGCTTCCCGGCACCGGGCCGCTGACTTTGGTCGGTGGCTTGGTACTCGTTGGCGGGTTGGCGATTCGCCGCCGCATGAAGGCCTGACAAAATCCACACCCATCACCGCTGCGGACAGTCGGAGCGGTGATGGGTTTTATAATACGCCTTTGGTGCTGGGAATATCATGTGAGCGCGGATCCATCGCCACGGCCTGCCGCAGAGATTTGGCCAAGGCCTTAAAAATGGCCTCGGCGATGTGGTGGCTGTTGGTGCCGTAAGGCACGTTGATATGTAGATTCATGCCCGCTGTGTTCGCCAATGATCGCAGCGATTCGGAAACCAGCTCCACGTCAAAGTCACCGATTTTGGGCGTGGGAAACCGCACATTGAATACAAATGCGGGCCGGCCTGATAAATCCAGAGCCACATTGGCCAGAGTATCTTCCATCGGCACGCTGGCCCAGCCATAACGGTAAATGCCGCGCTTATCACCCAAGGCCTGCTGCAGTGCGGAGCCTAATACCAGCGATACATCTTCCACCGTGTGATGGCCGTCAATATGCAGATCGCCGCTGGCCTGAACTTTCAGATCCAACATGGCGTGCCGGGCCAGATGATCCAGCATGTGATCAAAAAAGCCCACACCCGTGGAAACATCGGCCTGCCCGCTACCATCCAGATTCACCGCTACGCTGATCTGCGTTTCGCGGGTCTTGCGGCTGATTTCGCGCCTGCGGGGCGCGGCATTTAATTCGTTGGTCGCGTCGTGTGCCATCATGTTTGCTCCAATTGTTGTTTCAGCGCCGCCAACAAGGCCGTGTTCTGTTCGGCGGTGCCGATGGTAATACGGAGTTTATCCGTTAAACCGGGAAGATTGAAGTACCGCACCAGAATATTGGCCCTTTTGAGCCGCTGATATAATTCTTCAGCATCGACGCCCGACGGCACCCGGGCCAGGACAAAATTACTGTGGCTTTCCGGCAGTGTAAAGCCCATGGCCGACAAAGCGGCGGAAACCGCGGAGCGCTGAGATTTTACTTTTTCCCATGTGCCGGCGGCATACGCCTGATCAGTTATGGCGGCGGTGGCGGCGGCAATGGCCACCGCATCACACGGATAACTGTCGCGCACTTTATGCAATTGCGCCAAAAGCGGAGCCTGGGCGATGCCATAACCGAATCGCATACCGGCCAGGCCATAGCCTTTGGACATGCTGCGCAGAAGAATCACATTGGCATGTTCCCGTACCAGAGGCAACGCACTCTGGGGAGCAAAATCAACATACGCTTCATCAATAAGCACCACCCCGGGAAAGGCTTTGATAATGCGTGATAATGTCGGCAGGTCCGCCAGAGTGCCCGATGGCGCATTGGGATTCACAATCAGCAGCAGCTTGGCATCAAGATCAAAAATCTCCCGCGGAAATTCCCACTGCGTGCCGCTGATGCGGTAGGGAAGAATAATTTTCTGCGCATCCTGCAAGTCCGCCAATACCGGATACAGCGAATAACTGGGATCCAGAAACGCCACCTTGTCATCCTCGCCCGCGCAGGCCCGAAATACCAGCGACAGCAATTCATCTCCGCCGTTGGTGCACAGAATCATGTCCGGCGTTACGCCATGGACCTCTGCGGCGGCGGCACGGAATGACTTCGCGTCAGGACTGGGGTAACGCCGGAGTTGTTCAGCGGTTATTGTGCGCAGAGCGTCCAGAACGCGCGGGGAAGAGGGGTACGGATTTTCATTGGTATTAAGCTTAATAACGGAAATATCCGCGGGCTGTTCGCCCGGGATATACCCCGCGATACGGATAATATTTTCTCGCACCAGTGGCATCGACACACCTTAATCAATCAACATCAGTTCCGGCGTGTGGAGCGTTCATCGGGCCCGTCATCGCTGACCAAGCCGACGGCTGCAGGGGCCATCGCCGGGACTCATCACACCGCCACCGGGTCCGCCGGGGCGCGATTTTATCTCAGCGCTGTGGCCGCGGTTGCGGAATTCAGTTCCACATCGCCTTCATACATAATGGGAATGTTGTATCGACCGGTGCGGCTTACGCGGGAAATCTTCGGTTCC
>JAJYGE010000428.1 GCA_021785155.1 Planctomycetota bacterium | reverse complement strand
GTGCTTTATGCCAAGGCTGGGAAAAATGTTGCGGACGATAAACGCAACGATGCATCGGTAAATATTGCCACATCGCTCTGTGCGCCGCTGGGGGCGATCGCAATAGATCAGCGCATGGTTCCAAGGGCGAGGAAGCTGGGATTGCGTGAATTAGCCGATGCGCGAGGGAAGAGTTTTGATTGGCTGCTGGATAAAATAAGAGGACGTTTTTCGCACCATGTGCTGGGACTTTTATCGCCGGCGCAGATGAACCTGCGCGATGAGTTCGTGGCGGCCAATGTACTGGTAACCGAATATCACAAGGGCGGCGGATACAGGCGGTCGTTGAAGTTAATGCGTATCGGCGGATTGGTGCTGGGGTGGGACGGACATGAGTATCACGTCACCGATGCCGCAAGTCGCTTTGGTTTGCGGGTGGTGGCCAGCGATTGGGCCAGTGATATTCCTCTACTTTCCAGCGGCAGAACCGGCCTGCAACTATCCGGTGGATTTGCCATCCGTCCCCACAACGACCTGCCGGTTCACCTGAATCCGAAAAGGCACTATGTGACATTTATTTCCAGTGATGGGGATAATGTCCAATGGGCACTGAATGTCTTTATTAAAAATCATCATACATGGCGTGATCCGCTGCGGGGAAAAATTCCCTTTGGTTGGAGTCTTCCAATGCAAGATTTACTCCAGGTATGCCCGTATGAATTAAATTACCTGCGCAGCACCGCCACGCCGATGGACGGTTTTGTGCAGTTCGGCACTGGCTATTTCTACTGGGATCATTTTGGTGCGGCCAGAGGTGGGGTGGCCGCATTGGATCCAGTCTTACGCCGAACGTCGTTGTTTCTTAACCGGTTGGGATTGCATACGATGATCAGCTTCACCGTCGATTGGAATTCTCCGCAGGCTGTGGCAGCTTATCGACAAGCGGCATTGAATATTCCGAAATTGCGGGCGCTGTTTACAATACAGTTCGATCCCTACGCCGCCGGGCGCGGGAAGATTATTTGGATCCGTCGGGAAAATGGACCGCCCTTGCCGGTGCTTTCGGCGCTGGCTTCCATTTGGAATATGCCTAAAAATGCGTATGCTGGCTCCCCCTGGCATGTGGCAAGGCTGTTGAATCGGTGGGCGGCCAAGCCCGTGCGAAACCCGGACAATCGCTTCACATGGGTGGTTGTCCACGCCTGGTCGCGATTTACTGTGCGTGGTCATAAGGCAAAACTGGGCGTCTACGATGCGGCGGCATATTGTGCGGAGCGCTTGAATCCGGGCATTCAAGTGGTAACGCCGGAGCAATTGGCGACGTTGATGGAGCAGACCAGGGCATTGGCAAACAAACCTGATATGCAATAAAGTATTATCTTTTAAGGAATTCTTATTATGCTTAATCGTACTTCCAATGATATGGCGCGACGCGACTTTCTCAAAATGTGCGTGGCAGCGGCGGGGGCTGCCGCCGTTGGACAACTGCTGACTGGTTGCTCTGCGGTTCCAACTGCCGACGGGATGGCCGGTTCGATTGGCGGCACCATGTCCTCGGGCGGCTTTGCTGGCGTGGTGCGTCCGATTGTTGGTACCGGTTGGCATGGCCATACGTTTCCCGGAGCGACAGCACCCTTTGGTTTAGTACAGTTAAGTCCGGATACGGCCGGGCCGCCGGAAGCAACATGGCCGGGTAACGGGATGAACCCTTATGGGTGGGACCACTGTCCTGGTTATCATTACCCGGATAATGTTGTCAAAGGATTTAGCCACACACATCTTTCGGGTACCGGTGGCAAGGACCTCGGCGATGTTTTACTTATGCCGGTGGTGGAAGGCCGCAACTGGAGTTGGGAAGCACTGGCTCCGGGTAAGCAACATGCCGATCAGATCGCCGCCTTAGGCTCCGATTCCGGCTGGGTTTCCCGAGGTGGCGGCACGGGCTACAGTTCCAGCTTTTCACATCAGCAGGAAACCGCTCGCCCCGGCTATTACAGCGTGTATCTGCAAACACCGCGTGTGAAGGCGGAATTAACCGCTACCACACGCTGCGGCATGCACCGCTATACCTATCCATCCTTGCCGCAAGCAACACGCCGGGGCGTAATACTGGATTTGGTGCATGGCCTGGGTTGTACGGTTTACCATGCCCAATTGAATATTGAAAATACCACAACCATCAGCGGAAAACGCTACACTCATGGCTGGGCGGCCGATAAGCAAGTTTATTTTGTCATGGAATTCTCCCATCCCATCGCCGAAGCCCAAGTGCAGGTGGATGACCACATCCGCACGGCAACCGCCCCCGACCGCTTCACAGGAACAGATATTAAAGCGATCTTCAGTCATGCCCATAGCTCCAAGCCACTGCTGGTGCGCGTGGGGCTATCTTGTACCGGTATAGAAGGTGCGCGTAAAAATCTGGCAGCGGAAATGCCGGTATTTGATTTTGATGCTGTGCATCAGCAGGCGGAGAAAGTATGGAATAAAGCACTTTCCGTCATTCAGGCGCAGTTTCCCAATAAGGAACTTAGCGAAACGTTCTATACCGCGGCCTATCACGGCATGGTGGCCCCGGCAACGTTTAATGATGTGGATGGCACCTATCGTGGGGAAGATCGTAAAAACCATGCCAATCCGGGCTTTACCAATTACACCACGATGTCGATATGGGATATATATCGCGGTGAATTCCCGTTGATGATGCTGATGCAGCCGCATCGCACCAATGATGTCATTAAAACACTGCTGGCGGATTATAAACAGTTAAATCAGCATTCCCTTCCGGTCTGGCCACTGTGGGGCAATGAAACGTGGTGCATGACGGGATTTCATGTCGTGGGAATGATTGCCGGAGCTTATGTGCGGGGCTTCCGGGATTATGATGTAGAGGCGGTGTATGCGGCCATGCGGGATACCGCATTGGTGGGGGCCACGGCCAATAACAACAAGGCATTGCAGCATCAGTTCCGCACGCTTGGGTATGTGGCATCCGCACCGGGGGCACAAAGCGTCTCACGCACGCTTGATTTTGCTTATGATTACTGGTGCGTAGGGGCCATGGCCGAAATGCTGGGTAAGCATGAAGATGCCAAGATGTTTTATAAACTGGGGCAGAACTATAAAAATCTGTTTGATCCAACAACCGGTTTTATGCGTGGTAAGCTTGAAGATGGATCTTGGCGCACGCCGTTCCGTCCGGATCAGGAATACTTGCATGATTACACGGAATCCGATGCGTGGGAGGCAACATTTAATGTGATGCAGGATGTGCAGGGCTTAATTGATTTGTATGGCGGTGATGATCCATTTATTGCCAAGCTTGATGCGTTATTTACCGCTCCATCCAAAGTGTATGCCTCTCCACCGGACATCAGCGGCATGGTCGGTCAGGATGCGCAGGGCAATGAACCCAGTAATCACATTCCATACCTGTATCCCTTTGCCGGGGCGGCCTGGAAAACGCAATATTGGATTCGCAAAGTGCTTGCACTATATAACAACACTCCCAATGGCATTCCCGGCAATGATGATTGCGGACAGATTTCGACGTGCTTTGCCTTAGGGGCGTTGGGTTTTTATCCCGTTAATGCCGTTACCGGTGTTTACATCATCGGCAGTCCGCTGATTCATCGCGCCAAAATTAAAAACCCGGCGAAGGGGACGGTATTTACGATTGTTGCGGAGAACAATTCGCACGAGAATATTTACATTCAAAGTGCCACGCTCAACGGCAAGGAATTGACCCGCGCCTGGTTTACCAACACGGACATTCTCAGCGGCGGAGAGTTGCACTTCCGTATGGGCCATAAGCCCAATAAAGATTGGGCATCAGCGCCGGCGGATCGTCCGCCATCGGGGTTGGTAGTATTATCTCCGTCCCCTTGAATGAATTAAATTGGCGGCAGGCTTCGCGGCGATTCTTGCGGTACGAGACGTGTCCGGGGCGGACCGCGAAAATTGAAACGGATGTTCCAGCATAAAGCGGTG
>JAJYGE010000412.1 GCA_021785155.1 Planctomycetota bacterium | reverse complement strand
CTCGACTCGATAAAGCGACAAAGCGGCCCAAGGGCCTGCGGGTTTGGGAAATAGTTTAGCGCGCTGATTCCTGAAAGTATAACCCAGGGATGTTCATCCATTAGAGCATCAAAGAGTGGTTTGGGGGATACGTCGTCCTCGGCGATCTCCGTAAGCGCGGCGACACATACGCTGCGCACTGACGGATCGGGCGAGGAATAATACAGGTCGCAAATTGGCGACACCAAGTCTGGGCGGCGATCCGCGCGAGGCCGACCCTTCAATTTCCCGGCGAACGCCCTTACTGCCGCGTCCCTCTCGTTAGCGCTTGGTGAACCCATCTTAACGATCAAGGCCTCCAGCGTCAGAGCGCGGCTGGGCTGCTCACGATTTCGATTCGCCCTGACCCGCGGAATTTGCGGGCCGGGAATATCGGGGAATGGGAATGTGCCGGCGGGAGAGTCGATGCGTTCCATGCGCGCGAACGAGTGATATTCGGCAATCATCAGGTGGGCGAATGACGGGTACCTCGAGGCGCCCGGAATCCAATTGGCGAAAAACCAGGCCTCCCATTCGCCATCTGGAGTGACGGCCTCCGGATTTAGCAGGTATACCCCATCGCCGACGTCGGAAATCTGGAGTAGAAACTTCATGTCTTCCGCCCGGTGGTCCTCGGCCCCGTGGATCGTGTATTGGAAGTGCTTCGCGTCCTCGCGGTCGTCCCCCTGTTCCGAGAATATTTCGACCCAGGTTTCATTCTCAACGCGAAACCAGTCAACTCGGCTGGCCGGGCGGACGCACGATATGAAGCAATTTGTCATCCGCCAGCCGTTGCTGACCTTGAGGAAAGCCTTGTACGATGGCGGAAGAGCCAGCCCCAGTCGATTTTCCAAATCCGCAATTTCATCGTCGGTTGCCGGAGGAAAACCCAGCCAATCCGGAGAAGCAGGTGGTGGCACGATTCCCTTTGCCAAATCGGTTGCGGAAAGATCCTTTGACCATTGCGACAGGAGCTCATGCCAATCCAACATTTCGCCACCTTTGCCGTTAGAACGGGCGTAAACGAAACACGTTTCGATTATAACCCGCGTCCGCGCATCGGGCGAGCGCGGCAATCCGCGTCTTCCGGCGCTTCGAGTTGTGACCAACCGGTGTCGCGAAATCATTGCGTAGAATAATCTCCATAGGACTAAGCCTAGGTCTACGGTCAATGGCGATGTCGTCAAAATGGACTCAGTTTGCCGATTATTCCCCTGTCGCCGAGTCCGGCGCGTCCGCGCACAATTTTGTTTTTGCCCCTAGCCCAACAATGATATACGCCCCCACCGCCTGCACAATTTTTGCTGATAATGGCCGCCCTTATGAATTAATCATTCTGCCATCTACCGCCAGCGCGGCTTCACGGATTGCTTCCGGCAAACTTGGGTGGGCATGACATGTTCGAGCTATGTCTTCACTGCTGGCTCCCATCGCCATGGCCATTACCGCCTCGGCAATTAAACTTGATGCCTGCGGCCCGAGAATGTGCACGCCCAAAACACGATCAGAATATTCATCGGCCAGAATTTTCACCACGCCATGGGCTTCATCCATGCACATTGCCCGGGCATTGGCGGTGAAGCGGAATTTACCAACGCGGAATTTCACGCCCTGCGTGGTCAATTCTTCCTGGGTTTTGCCCACCCATGCCAATTCCGGGGCCGTATACACCACCAGCGGAATGGTATTGTAATCCACATGCCCCGCCTTGCCCGCCATCAGTTCCACCGCCGCGACACCTTCTTCCTCCGCCTTGTGCGCCAGCATTGGCCCGGCCACCACATCGCCAATGGCAAAAATATCCGCTGCGGTTGTCTGAAACGCGTGATTAATGGTAATTCGACCGCGGGAATCCGTCTGCACGCCGGCGGCGGCCAAGTTTAACTCTCCGGTATATGCTTTTCGCCCTACCGCTACCAGCACCACGTCCGCCGGTAATTCGGTTTCCGCCGCGGAACCGGGTTTGCCGTCTTTCGCCGCAAAGCGCACTTTCAGGCCCGTCTTATCTTCCTTTATTCCGGTTGCCTGGGAAACAAAATGAAAGGTGATTCCCTGCTCGCGCAAGGTCTTTTCCATCAGCTTGCTCATTTCTTCATCCGCACCGGGCAGTGTTGTGCGGTAAATCTCCAGAACCGTTACCTTGGCACCCAGGCGGCTCCAAACCGAGGACAATTCCAATCCGATCGCCCCTGCCCCGATAACCACCATTTTTTCCGGCACCCGATCCAATGCAATGGCCTGATCAGAACTTATAATCTTCTTGCCATCGAATTTCAGATTCGGCAATTCAATGGGCACGGAACCGGTGGCGATGAGAAATTTTTCCGCGGAGATGGATTTTTCTCCCGTGACCGATGTCACCTTAATGGTCTTTGCGCCGGTAAAAGTCGCGGTTCCGACGATACGTTCAACCTTGTTTTTTTTGAATAATCCCGCGATGCCAGTCGCCAGCGTATCAACAACTTTATCCTTTCGGGCCATGAGCACAGGCAAATCCATGGCTACATTATCGCATTTGATGCCGATCCGGCTGAAGCGGTCGCGCGCCGTTACAAATTTCTCCGTGGTTTCCAACAACGTTTTGCTGGGAATACACCCCACGCGCAGGCAGGTGCCACCGAGCTTCGGATCCTTTTCCACGCACGCCACCTTCATGCCCAACTGCGCCGCCCGAATAGCCGCGGTATATCCACCGGGCCCCGCCCCAATTATCACAAGATCAAAATCAAACGCTTTAGCCATAACTTTGTGTCCTTCATAATACGGCAACTACTTGGGCCAGGGCGTTCACAGCCACTTTCCCAAATGAACCCATCATTTTCCGCCTTTTCACCTCATGCGGAGCCGTGCGGCCAAGCCGCAACGAGTTTTTCACTATATTCCTGCGGCAGATCGCTGGCAACCATCTGCAATAGCGCGGGACTTACCTGCGACACAAATGCCGCCGTTAAGATGCGTCATTGTTTTACGTCCACAAGATTATACAGTCTCCCAGATATCAATGGCCGCCCGTGCGCTTACTGCTGTGGGAACGGATACGGTTAGCCGTGAGGCGCAAATCGTTTCCGAGTTGTCGGCAGTCAATGAAGCGTATCCTTCTGATTACAATGTGGTGCAGGCATTAGCCTCCGTTGGCCGTGAACTGCCGTCGGCACGCCAGCGAATTCTGGGAATGATGCGCCCCAGACCACCGATCATTGAATCACAGCGTGGCTCTTCCGAGCATCCATTTGATCCAGTGAGGCAGATGTCGTCTTGCCGACGGCGCTTCGGTACAGCGGTGTCAATGTAGCCACCGGAAAGCCAGAAGTATGTGATTTACATCTATTGGAATAATGTAAAAAAGAAATTACTTCGTGAGGCGCGCGTTCGCGGCACCGGTTTTATCAATGCCCGCAAATGACATTCCTGGCAGTCCCAATTGTTTTCGCGACTTATCACACGCCGCCAATACGTTAATGAGTTGCTTCGAGGCATAATATTTGACGTGGCCATCGGCAAAGCCCAGCGGGCCACCCTTGGTCATGGTTTGGGTGTTCCGAAACAGAATAATAATAGACCCCAGCAGTTTTCCTTTGGCCGCACTGTTGGGCAAAATTAAATCAGAACCGACATAACGATAATCGCTGTTGCGGTTAATGGCGGCAATCTGAACACTGCGTTTGACATGATCCCAATTGGACGGCAGCATAATGGGGGCCAACGCATTGGTCGGATCGCTTAGGTCTCTTACGGTAATGAGTTTGGCATTAAGCAGTGTCAGAAGATTGGGCGGAAAATGGCCTTGATGCCGCCCGGCATATTCCAGACAGGCATTACCAATGGCGGATATATGCCGAAACTGCGAAACTTCCCTGGCTTTATGCAACGCCACGGATTGCACCGCAAAGATCAGCATACCCGCGGTCATCGCGGCAATACCCAGCCATCTTCCAAAAAGCCAATTCTGCTTCTC
>JAJYGE010000409.1 GCA_021785155.1 Planctomycetota bacterium | reverse complement strand
TTTGGCCATCAGTGCCTCAACCGGCCTGGCGCATGGAGCCACCTCCGGAGGCGGCGGTGGCAACGCCGGGGCGTCGTTAATGTCCATTAATGCGGGTATGGCGGTCATTACGCTGCTGATTTTCGTAGTGCTGCTGCTGGTGTTAAGCAAATATGCCTGGCGTCCGCTTATTGATGGCTTACGGAGTCGGGAAAACGCCATACGGGAAAGCATTCAAGCCGCCACGGACGCCCAAGCCCAGGTGGAACAGACCCGCAAGCAGTTGGAAGAGAAAATTGCGGAAGTTCAACGCCAGGCATCGCAGCAGTTACAGCAGGCGAAGGCCGATGCGGCCAAAGCCGCAGACCTAATTCGGCAACGGGCGGAATCGGAGTCCCGGGCGATCAAAGATCAGGCTCTGCGGGATATTGAAGCCGCCAAACAACAGGCGCTTTCGGATATTGCCACGCGCGCTGCGGATATCAGCGTTGACATTGCCGCACGCATCATCGGGCGGGAAATCAATGCCAATGATCAGCGTAAGCTTCTGGATGAATCGTTGGCCCAGTTGGCCGGTTCAATGAATTAACGTTCCGGCGGGGTTGCCCGCGGGAAGCGAATGGATAGTCCGATATGGAACAAAAAGAATCTCAATATATGGCCATCGGGCGGGTTTATGCCACCGCGCTTTATGACGCGGCCCAGCGCAGCGGCAAAGTCGCCGACGTCATGGCGGATATCCAGGCGATCGTCGCACTGCTCGCCGCGGCACCGCGTCTGGATGTGTTCCTCAAAGCCGCAACGATCAATACCGCTGAAAAGCTCAAGCTCATTGAATCGGCGCTGGTCGGATCGGTCCATGCTCTGACGCTGTCGGTCATTCACGCCATGGCCCGGCGCGATCGTCTGGATATGCTGCGGGAATTTGCCGTCGTGTTTGATGTGGTCCAGCGCGACCGCAACAATCGCCTGAGCATTGATATTATCTCCGCCCAGCCGATCCCGGAACCAGAACGACTGCGAATTGCCGAAGCCGCCGGACGCAGCCTTGGCAGGCCGGTCGATCTGACCGCCACGGTCGATGCCTCGCTGCTGGGGGGTGTGCAATTAAAAATTGGAGATACATTTATTGATGGATCAGTCAAGCGCCGCCTGCGGGCCATGAAGTACCAGTTGCACAGCGGCATGATGACGGGGCTGAAAAAAGCCGGTGCATTACAGGCTTGATCGCCTGAAATAGTGTTGCCCCTTTGGAAAGTGTTAATAAGAATTCAATAACAATGCGAAGTAACGTCAGGGTGATAAAATGAAGTTCAGAGTTGATGAAATAGCGTCCGTACTGGAAAAAGAAATTGCCAGCTTTGATGACCGGTTGGATGTCAGTCAGGTCGGAAAAGTCATTGAAGTCGGGGACGGTATCGCCCGCATCTATGGCCTTTCCAACGCCATGGCCGGTGAGATGCTTGACTTCGGCAATGCCATGTACGGGCAGGTCTTTAATCTTGAGGAAGAGACCGTCGGCGCTGTTATTTTCGGTGACTGCTCGCACGTTAAGGAAGGCGATGTGGTCAAATCCACCGGCGAACTGCTTTCCGTGCCGGTGGGCCGCGAACTTTTGGGTCGTGTGGTCAACGCGCTGGGACAACCCATTGATGGCGGCTCACCCATTCAAACCGCGGATCGCCGCAAGGTCGATGTAATCGCCCCCGGTATCGCCGACCGCCAGCCGGTCAAGGAACCGCTGCAAACCGGTATTAAGGCCATCGACTCCATGATTCCCATTGGCCGCGGCCAGCGTGAACTGATCATCGGCGACCGAAAAACCGGTAAAACCGCCATTGCCATTGACGCCATTATCAACCAGAAAAAATTTGCCGGTACGCCGGATGAAGTGATCTGCGTTTATGTGGCCATCGGTGGCAAAGAATCCACGGTGGCCGGCGTCGTGGATGTGCTCAAACGCCATGGTGCCATGGAGTACACCATTGTGGTCGTGGCCGGATCATCGGATTCAGCCCCGCTGCAATACATCGCCCCGTATGCCGGTTGCGCTATGGCGGAACATTTTATGTGGCAGGGTAAAGCCACGCTGTGCGTATATGATGATCTGTCCAAACAGGCTCAGGCCTATCGGCAGTTGTCCTTGCTGTTACGCCGTCCGCCGGGCCGTGAAGCCTATCCCGGCGATGTGTTTTATCTGCACAGCCGCCTGTTGGAACGGGCCTGCAAACTTTCCAGGGAAAATGGTGGCGGCTCGCTGACGGCTCTTCCGGTTATTGAAACCCAGGAAGGCGAAGTTTCCGCTTATATTCCCACCAATGTTATCAGTATCACCGATGGTCAGATTTATCTGGAGCCGGATTTGTTTTTCGCCGGTGTGCGGCCCGCCATTAACGTGGGTATCTCTGTAAGCCGCGTTGGTGGAGCCGCCCAGATCAAAGCGATGAAACATAAAAAGGTCGCCGCGTCATTGCGATTGGATTTAGCCGCGTATCGCGCCTTGGAAGCCTTCACCCAGATCGGTACCGATCTTGACGCCGCTACGCAAAAGCAGTTGGATCGTGGTGCCCGTATGGTGGAAATACTCAAGCAGCCGCAGTATCAGCCCATGGATGTCATCGACCAGATTGTGGTCATCTACGCCGCCACGCAGGGATTTCTGGACAACGTGGCGTTGAAAGATGTCGGCCAATGGGAACGTGACTTCCTTGATTTCTGGAATGCCTCAGGTTCCGCGGTTCGCACCGAATTAATGCAGAAGCGCGAATTGACCCCGGAACTCGAGGTGAAAATTGTGCAGGTGGTAAAAAACTTTGCCAATGTTTCGCCCTTGAGCCGCAAAAAAATTGAAGGTTTGCCCATCACCCCGGGCAGTGGCGGGGCAGGACAGGCTCCGTCGCAGCGGGAAGCTCCGGCTCCCAAACCGTAAGAAGTTGTTAGCAAGACAGGCAGTGTGCTGGAATGGCTAAAGCCAGAGAAATAACCAAGCGCCGCAAAGCGGTTCGCAACATCTACAAAATCACCCGTGTGATGCAGATGGTGGCCACCGCTCGCTTCCAGCGCGCCTTAAAACGGGCCAAAGGCACCCGGCCTTATCTCGATAAACTCAGCGCCATCGTGCAGGATACCCTGCTGGGGGCACAGGGTTCCGCTGAACTTCAGCGCCATCCTCTGCTGATTTCCCGCACGCCATGCCGCAGAACGGCCATTCTGGTGGTCACCAGCAATCGTGGTCTGGCGGGGGGGTATAACAGCCAGATTCTGCGTCTGGCCACCCAGAATATCCGCCAGTTGGAGGAAGCGGGGCAGCAGGTGGACATTCATGTGGCGGGGCGCAAAGGGGCGGCCTATTTCCGTTTCGCCCGGCGCGAAGTGAAAGCCGCTTACACCGGTATCAGCGATAATGCCCGTTTTGATGAAGTGCTTCCGGTCTCCCAGCGCCTCATGGATGATTATGCCGGCCAGAGCATTGATGCGATTAAAATTATCTACATGCGTTTTATCAGCGTGGGCCAACAGAAGGCCACCGCCCTGGATGTGCTTCCCGTGGAACCACTGGAAACAGAAGATGTGGCCAATGAAAAGGGCCGGCCCAGTCGGCTTGATGCCTGCAGCGAATATTCACCCGATGCCGGTGAACTTCTGGTCGACTTGGTGCCCACCATGGTCCGGGCCGCCACATTTCAGGCCTTTGTCGATGCGGCCGTCTCCGAGCAGATCGCCCGGATGATGGCCATGTCCGCGGCCACTGAAAATGCCGACAGCATGATCAAACTGCTGACCCGTGAATACAATCGGGCGCGGCAATCGCAGATTACCAGTGAATTGTCGGAACTCATGGGCGGTGTTGAGGCGTTGAAATAATTTATTGGAAATAACTTGCCGCGGGTTTTTCCGCGGTTGGAAATGTTTTTTGAATTGCGGGCTGGAAAAGCATAATCAGCAATACTTGGAGTCAGTCATGGCCGGAACAGGTGTAATTTCCCAGGTAATCGGA
>JAJYGE010000182.1 GCA_021785155.1 Planctomycetota bacterium | reverse complement strand
GCGTCGTATGATTCGTCATGCCAATACGGTCATTGCCTGCATGGGGTTTAATCAGACCATCCAACGGGAACAGGCGGATCGGCCATACAACCTTATCGGTCCGCAGAATGAATATCTGCGCGATGTTGCGCTGATGAATCCGCACACCATCGCGGTGGTTTACGCCGGTGCGGGGGTCGGCATGGAAAAATGGATCCATCATGTGGCGGGGCTGATTTGGGGATGGTATCCGGGACAGACCGGCAATATTTCAATTGCGAAAATCATTTTTGGAGAAATTGACCCCAGTGGACACCTGCCGGACTCGTTCAGTCGCCACTGGCGCGATGAAGCGGCCTATCATCATTTTCCGGGCTATCCGGGCGTGTTCAACCACCGCTGGTTTGCCGAGCCCCGTTATGCTGGTTTTCCCGACGGAGCGGCGGCCCGCTGCAAGTTTGTAGAGGGAATTTATGTCGGCTACCGCTGGTATGATTACAAGCATATCCGCCCGCTGTTTCCATTCGGATTTGGGCTTTCCTATACCAATTTTTCCCTTCGCCATCTTACCGTGAATTCCAGCGGGTCCGGTCAGCAGCGGCTGATCACGGTTCATGTAACGGTGACAAATACCGGCCAACGCGCCGGTGCTCAGGTAGTCCAATTGTATGTGCATCCGCCACAGGGTGGAAAAATGAATCGTGTGGTTCAAAAACTGGAAGGTTTTCAGCGTGTGGAGTTGAAGGCCGGGCAAAGCCGGACTGTAACAATGCCGTTAAACTGGAAGGCGTTTGCGTGTTTTAACAGCCACACCAGGGCGTGGGAAGTTCCGCCCGGCGCTTATCGCGTGGCCGTGGGAACTTCCAGCCGCGATGAGCCGCTGCGGGAGGTGGTCAATTGGTAAACTCGTATCCGTTCACGGGCTGGAGGTTAATAACTTGTGGTGTGGGTTTTCTTACCTGCATTGGCTACTGCGGCAGGCAACAAAGTCCGCACCACAAAAAAGATAACGGGGTAAAGGCTCGCCCGTGAACGGTTATGTAAAATTTGGGCAATGTTCATTCTAAGTAGTCGCCCATGATGCCAAGCCTCACCTGCGCAGGATGAAAAAAGGCCACATTATTTCGCTGTTGCGAATGCATGGTGATTTTTCAGAGCAGCCACTTTAGCCCGGGGAGGCTTTATGGAAGGTGCTGATGCCGGGCTTAAAGACCACTTTATCGTCCACTACCACCAACTCTTCATTAAGGAAATATCGGACGGCCTTGCCCAGTGTTTGGGCTTCAAGTTCCAACCCGTGCTGGCGAACATCCTCGGCTTGATCCACCCCGACATTGATATGGAAAACATCCTGCAAAATGATCGGTCCTTTATCCAGTTCTTCAGTAACAAAATGAGCGGTGCAGCCGGTTACGCGCATGCCGCTTTCAAAAGCCTGACGATAGGGATTGGCACCTGGAAAATATGGCAGCAGGGACGGGTGAATATTGATTATTTTAGAGCGGTAAGCCGCGATGATTTCCGGCGAAAGTATCTGCATATAGCGAGCCAGAATGATCAGATCGGGCTGCAAAGTACGCAGTTTTTCCATCAGCCATTGCTGGTGCCGGGCTTTGTCATGTGCGTCCGGGCCTGAAGGTGTAAAGGCAAATGGCAATTGCGCGCTTCCGGCAATACCTTCCAGTACGGGATGGTTGGCCAAAACGGAAACAATCTGGCCATTGAGTTCATTGTGTCGCGTAAGTTCCAATAATTTCAGCAGACAATGCGGCTCCTTGCTGACCAGGACAACCATGCGTTTGGCCTTGCGGGTTTGGCGTAAAGTAATTCGGGCTTCCATGCCGATTGCCTGGCCCAGTTCCAGCAACCCGGTAATAAGTTGATCCAGGGAAATGGCCATATCATGAAGATCAACCAGCATATCCATGACAAACAAACCACGGACAACGCGTTGCTCCATATCCTCAATGTTGATGCCATGCGCCGCGACGTAGGTGGCGAATTTTGCCACGACACCTTTTTGATCTCGTCCCTGTACGGATATAACGGCCAGCACTTTGGAATTTTCTGACATACCTTATTCCTCTTTCTTGAATGCGCAAAAATCATAGCATAGGCTACAGCCGCCGCACCGTTGATACCCGCGTGATTCCCCAGACCAGCCGGTGGCGTTGATGGCAGGAAGTTAGAAGCCTGAATTCATTGTCATGGCCGCCATCAGTTTCAAGGAATCGATCTCCCGTATCGGATTATCGCGGCGTATCGGGCCTACCCGCTATACGAAAGTGACAATGATTCCTGAATTCATATTCATTACAAACGCACAATCCGATCGGCATTATTATCCCACATATTTTTCCGGTCTGCCAGAGCGGTCGGATGCGGCGGCGGGACACAGTGGGTGTGTGACACTTTAAGCGGGCAGCATTTCCGACGCGAAAGCAAGCCATCGTCCCGGCGCTGGGCCTGTTGATTTAGTCAAAAATATTGTTCGCAACTGGCCTTGGCGTAATAAAAATGGAGGTGAAGTCGCACAAAACAGGGTTAAGTCGACACCCTCCGCGCCGTGGACGGCAACTCTTCTACTGGAATTGCGGCTTTCTTCAGCATCGTATCGGCATAGGTTGGCCATGAAATACTATCGGGCAACATCTGGGGAATCCGGGACTGAATAATACGCGATTTTCAGTACCATGCGTGTTACCGGGGCGTAGACTTTAAAAAGTGCCCCGCTGCTGAATTCCCGCTCGTGTCAGCGAGCCAAGCGGCGGCGCAGCCCCAAGGCGCTTAAGCCGCAGAGTAAAACTAACAGCGAAGCCGGCTCCGGGACGGTGCTGGTAATCTGGCTGTAAAAAGGAGCAATATCAATAATGTCGGATTGGTTGCCAAATAAGACCGTGGATGCCGGTTGATTTTTGAAAGCGCCCATCGCGTCGTTCACGCCGATCAGTTGACCGAGACTGTTAAAAACACCTCCGCCGGAGTCGCCGCTGACGATTTGGTCCGGAGTGCCAGTCTGAACACGGATGTTGGTGAACGTTGAGTAAAAGGCATTCACCTCGCCATAACCAAGGTTATAAGTAGTGGTACCGGCAACCGTATTCTGCCCCCAACTTTTGGTGTATGTACTGCCGTATCCAAAGCCACCATAAGATGCGGATGAGGGCGTGTTTGTGGGCGTAAAGGTTTGTGTGCTTGAGTCGTAGTTGTAATATTCTTCGGCTGTGTTCCGGGCTACGCCATAACCGACATTATAAAACGGTGTCGCTAAAGTTGGTGATGTATTGGCAACCGTGAGGCTCAATAATCCTGTTGGCGGTGCCGTCAACTTGAACATGACCAAATCGGCCACAGTGCCGTCGGGATTTTTCAGACGAATCTCAGGCTGGCCATTCCAGTCATAGGTGGTACCATCAAAATTGATATTACCCGCACCAACGTGGTCAGCCGTCAGCACCCAGCTATCACCGAGGTAAATACCGGATCCGCCGTTGACCCGGCCAACATTGTTCCAATCCGATGCCGGTGGCAGCAATGGGGCACTGGTATTGTCCGGAGTGGTTGAAGTCGTATTATCCGCGTTGATAATCGCCTGCGCCGCGTGTGAACTTAGCAGCAGACATCCAGCAGCCGCCAGTACCGGCAATAGCCATGATTGTCGCATAGTTGATCACCCTTCCTGCCATAGTTTTTTCGTAGTGAGCGTCACCGCAGGTATCAAACCCACAGCCGCGCAAACCCTCATTCTGACTTTTAAGTATACCCAGATTTCTTTACCAATTCAAGAATATTTCTTTCAATGATCAACATGGTCACGCAATAGCTTCGGGATATGGAAATCGCCGATAATACATGGTCTCTGGATCAGATATCCGATTCGATCTATCCGGATTCATCTTTGCGACAGACGATATACACGCATCACCGGTTGCGCAGGGAGGCGGTGTTTTCGAGAATCTTCAGCAGTTGCCGGGCGGAATGTTCCCATGTGAACTCTGAATT
>JAJYGE010000578.1 GCA_021785155.1 Planctomycetota bacterium | reverse complement strand
CAACCCGTAAGCGCTGCGCTTCAACGGTCAACGAACAACGATCAACGAACGTTTTTTTCTCTCTGTTTTCCCGGCGCAGCTTCGCAATGTGTTCGAGCAACTGGCGGAAACCAGCCTCGCAGAGCGGGCGAAACAGAATCAGTTGATGTCCTCTACAACGGCTACGTGCTGGTGCCATGTTCCATCCGTAATTACGGGTGGAACATGGCACTAGCCGATCAATTTATCACCGCAGAACAACCACAATTGGCGTAAGGTTATTTCGTGGCGGCAACTGACACCTGCAGTTACCGCAACCCAAGACTATACGTACACAACGCCGGAGAAAAGGGACGGTAATGGAAGTGAATGTCGCCTCCCGGATCGCGGCCTTTTTAAAAACCAGACAATCATGTTACGGGTTTGTGCCTGAAGTCATTCCAAGCGATTCCGCAATAGCCCCGGCCCAGTGCGGCCAAGCGATAGCGTGTGTGACAATTTACGCGGCCCGTTGAACATCGAGCGAAAGAAGTGGCAAGCTATTGGCAAGAGTTGACCAACCACCGTCCACGGCGCGTCGGGACGATGGTTGGCTGGCTGATGAAAAAGCGGTCCGCCCAAAGTGGCACGCACCGGCTCCGATAGTTACTACCCCGGACCTGTTACGCACAGAGACATACCATGACTGAATTCAAAGATGGCGCGGTGGTGCAGCGGGGTCGCGCGGCACGGAAAAACGCAACCGATCAACATGAGCCTCCGCGACGCCACGGCGCTGATACTCCGGTGCACTGTCCGCGAGACGGCTATTTCTTTGTCGGCGTGCTGGTGGCATGAGGCGCGTTTTCCCATCCGCCGCCAAGGGCCTTATAAAGCGCTACCAAATCCGTGGACACCGCGGATTGACTTTGTACCAGCGCGTCTTGTGATGTATACAGCGCCTGTTGCGCGGAGAGTACATTGAGGAAATCAGTGAGGCCGTTTTCGTACAACTGCGTTGAATAATCCACGGCCTTTTGGTTCTGCGCCACCGCCTGCACCAGTAATTTTTCATGCTGCTGCTCGCGGGTGTACGCGGCCAGAGCGCTGCTGACATCATCCAGGGCCTGCAGCACGGTCTGGCGATAATTCAGAAACGCCTGGATGCGGAGGGCCTTCTGTTGATTGACGTTGGATTGCACCTGTCCCCAATTCAGGATGGGCCAGGAGACGCTCGGGCCGATGCCATACGCCAAACTGCTGGTATTAAACCATTTCGTGACATCGGAGGCGGCATATCCCAGATTGCCATTGATCGTAAACTGTGGAAATAAATTGCCCTCGGCCACCCCAACATTGGCGGTGGCGGCGGCATACTGCTCTTCGGCCTGGCGCACATCGGGTCGCCGCAGTAACAATGCACTGGGTAATCCGATGGGTACCACGGGCGGTACCGATGGAATGGGACGGGGAACGGATAATTGCTTTTCCATCGCCTGGGGCGGCTTTCCCAGCAAAATGCTGATGGCGTAGATGAGCTGTTTTTCCTGTATGCGCAGTTCCGGCAATTGGCTTTCCGTGGTAGACAGTTGCGCTTCAGCCTGCGCCAGGGCCAGGGAAGTGCTTAAACCGCCACCAATCTGCTGCTCCAAAATGCTGGCCGTATGCTGCTGCGTTTTCAGATTGGCTTGAGTCACGGCAATTTGCCGCTGAACGCCACGCAAAGTCATGTAATCATTGGCAATCTCGCTAAGCAAGGTGATCCAAACGCCACGCTGATTTTCAATGGCGGCACGATAATTGGCATTGGCGGCCTGCACGCCCCGGCGAATCTGTCCGAAGAAGTCCAATTCCCAGGTGGCATCAAAACCGGCCTGATATAAATCGCTTTCCGACGGGCCGAAATTGCCGCCGTTACCGATATTTCTGCTGGTTCGGCTGTGCTGATACGAACCGACGGCGTTGACAAACGGCCCCAAAGTCGCGGCGGTGGCGTCGCGGACTTCACGGGCTTCAATAATTTGCTGCGCGGCTTCCTGCAGCGTGAGATTATCACGCGCCGCCTGATCCACCAGATCCGTTAACTCCGGATCGTGAAAATTTTCCCACCACTGCGCCAGATGCGCCGGAGCATTGGTAACTTTGCTCATAGCGGCCGGGGCGCTCTTGCGGGGCCGCGGCTGCGCGGATTGGGCCCAGTTTGCGGGCACAGCTGTTTTCGGCTGGCGCACACTTGGCCCCACCATGCAGCCGCCGAGCAGAGCACAGCCGGCGACCACAGCGCCGGCCAGTGACATATTGAATCGCATATTCATTCTCCAATTCGGGCCAATATCATTCATACCGCAGGGCTTCAATCGGGTCGAGGCGCGACGCTTTCCAGGCCGGGTAATAACCGAAAATTAATCCCACCGCCACGGAAACCGCGACCGAGGCAATCATGGCCGGGGCGGACATTTGAATAGGCCAATGCAGTACTGACTTAACCGCCATGGAAAGCGCCTGTCCAAACAAAATTCCCAGCGTACCGCCAAAGAGGCACAATACAATGGCTTCTAAAATAAATTGACTCAAAATATCTCCGGGCCGCGCACCGATCGCCATACGCAAACCGATTTCCCGTGTGCGCTCGGTGACGGACACGAGCATGATATTCATAATGCCCACACCGCCGACCATCAGGGAAATCAGGGCTACCCCGGTCAGCAGGTTGGTCATCAGTTGCGACGTATGACCCAGGGCGTTGGATATTTCCGTCATGTTGCGAATATTGAAATCGCTGGGCTGGTCCGGTTGCAGGTGGTGGCGTTGCCGCAATAACGACGTAATTTCAGCAATGGCCTGCGGAAACTGCGACGCGGACGGAACGGAAACCAGAATGGAATTAACGTTGGGAAAACTTACCGGCTGAGGCAGATCCTGCTGTTCCGTCGCGGAAGGAACGGGATAAAGGCTCTGGGACGTTTCCGGATACAACTGATCCGTGGAAAATGTGCCGGTACTGGAAGCGGCGGCGCTTTGGTTCTGGTTCTGCAACGAGGTTCCGGATACCCGGTATTTCATCGTTGTCCAGGGCATAATGATAATATCATCCTGATCCATCCCCATCATATTGGCACCCTTTTTGGTCAATACACCAATGACGCGCAATGGCACATTGTTGACCAGAATGGTTTTCCCCAAAGGCTTGCCGCTGAGAAACAGTTCTTTGACATCGGTTTGCCCCAAAATACACACTTGATCGGCTCCGTCCACATCATCATTGCCAAAGGGCCGACCTTCGGCGATCGGCCAATCACGAATTTTCAGATAGGACGGCGTAGTTCCAATAAGAAATTGCGGCACCCAGTTTTGTCCGCCACGCACCACCTGCATGCGGCCATTGACCACCGGAGCCGCCCCCGAAACCGAGGGGCAGTCGCGGGCAATGGCGGCGGCATCAGCGGAAGTCAGCGTCACGGAACTGCCACCCCCGAAGCTCACCCCCGCGCTGACCGCCTGCCCGGGGAATACAATTAATTCATTAGCACCCATGTTGGCAATGGTTTTCTTGATTGCCGCCGAGGATCCCTCACCGATTTGCACCATGGCAATCACCGCGGCAATGCCGATGATAATGCCCAGCGTGGTCAAGGCGGACCGCATCGGATTACGCCGCAATGCCCGCAATGCGGTTTTGAGAGTTGTTGCCATTTTTAACATGACGTCACCTCATGCTGATCCTGCTGCACAAATTGACATTTCCCCGGCCCGCCACCGCCAATCGCCAAATTCCATCGCATGATAAGTCTCCAATTCAGGCCAGCATCATTCATACCGCAGGGCTTCAATCGGGTCGAGGCGTGACGCTTTCCAGGCCGGGTAATAGCCGAAGATCATCCCCACCACCACGGATATAACCACTGAAGCCACCACCGCGCCCGGAGAAAACCGCACCGGCCAACCCAGAACATGCCGCACCACGCTGGAGAGTATCTGTCCGGCCAGAATTCCCAATACGCCACCAAAGAGGCACAGTACAATGGCTT
>JAJYGE010000585.1 GCA_021785155.1 Planctomycetota bacterium | reverse complement strand
AATTATTCCGGGCACCCGTGGATTTTCCGCGCAAAACGCGCGGTGCAAGCACACGCGGCTAAAAGGGGATGGGACGTCCCGGTACGCTGCCCGGATTTATTGCCACGCCCACGCCACCGGGTGTTGCCGATAAAACTATACGATTCCGAGTCCAGCGTGTATTATTATCAAGTCCGGTGCCGTTAAGGAGCGATTATTATGCCCGATGTAAATACAATGACAGCCAGCGCCGCCGCCAGCAGCGGTCTGCGGGATGTTGTCGCCTTAAGCTCGTCCATCTGCTCCATTGAAAATGGCATTCTGACCTACCGCGGAATTACCATTGACGAATTAGCGGAGAATTCCACGTTTGAAGAAGTGGTATTTCTGTTATGGACCGGACGATTGCCGACACGCGTGGAACTTGATGATTTACGTCAGTCCATTGCTGAACAGGCACAGTTGCCGGAGGGATTGCTGGCGATGATGAA
This sequence comes from Planctomycetota bacterium, assembly GCA_021785155.1. The sequence continues at coordinate 3,518 of JAJYGE010000585.1, read as the reverse complement.
ATCTTTTCCGCGCCGCACCACGCCGATGGAGGCGTTGCGAACCGCCGCCAGCGCCATGGCGATGTTTGACGCCGAATCAGAAGATATGTCCGTGCCGGCCAACCAGCGAAAAGCGGTGCGCATACTGGGACAAATGGCCAGTGTTGTGGCCGCTTATGATCGCATCCGCAATGGATCTGAACCCCTGGCACCGCGGCGTGATTTGAATTTGGCATCCAATTTTTTATACATGCTTACCGGCCGTGCGCCGGAGCCTTTGGCCACGCGGGCCTTGGACAAAGCCTATATCCTTCATGCGGATCATGAACTAAACGCCAGCACATTTGCCGCCCGCGTGGCGGCCGGCACGTTAACGGATATGCACTCGGCGCTGATTGCGGCGATTTGTGCGCTTAAAGGCCCCCTGCACGGCGGTGCGAACGAACAGGTTATGCGGATGCTCAATGAAATCGGCAATCCTGATACCGTGGACGCCTACATTCGCGCGAAACTGGACAACCATGAGAAAATCATGGGCTTTGGACATGCGGTTTATAAAAATGGCGATCCACGGGCGCGGCACCTGAAGGAAATGTCCCGGCAACTTGGCGTTCTGACCGGCCAGCAACGCTGGTATGAAATGTCCATCCGTATTGAAGATATTGTGACACGAACGAAAAATTTGAAGCCGAATGTCGATTTTTACAGTGCCTCGGTCTATCACTATCTGAACATACCGGCTGATCTGTTCACCGCGATTTTTGCGATCAGTCGCACCAGCGGATGGATTGCCCATATACTGGAGCAATACTCCAACAACAAACTCATCCGCCCGCGTGCGGAGTATATTGGTCCGCGAAATCAGCATTGGAAGGCGATTACAGCACGATAAACGTGCGGCGGCGGCAACACTTCCGGAAATAATGGGCTTGAAGGTCATGATAGTTGTAGTGGTTGGACCACATCCAGATGATCAGGAATTGGGAATGGGAGCCTCCATTGCGCTGCTTGCCAACCAAAATCATCATGTTACCCTGCTGGATATGACCAACGGCGAACCAACGCCGTTCGGCACACCGGAAATCCGGGACCGGGAGGCCGCGAACAGCGCAAAGATTCTCGGGGTCCGACGCATAGCGCTGGGACTGAAGAACCGGGAAGTCACCTGGAGTATTGCGGCTCGCCATCAGGTGGCCGCGACTTTTCGCGGCATCCGACCGGATATCGTGTTTTTACCCTACCCGATGGATGCCCACCCCGACCACCGTCAGGTGACTCAAATTGTGGAAGACGCGCGGTTTGACGCCAAACTCACCAAGTCGGATATTCCGGGCGAACCCTATTATCCCCCGCGATTTATTTATTACTTCTGTACCCACCTGCGGTTCAATTTCCCGGCATCGTTTTGTTTGGATGTCTCGACGACGATGGAAACAAAACTGGCCGCCCTCCGCTGCTATGAATCACAGTTCAGCTCGGGGCGGCCCCCTGAATCGCAATGGGAGATATTAAAATACGTGGAACATATTAACGGCTATTTCGGCGGAACAATCCGCCGAAAATACGCGGAGCCATTTTTTGTGCAGGAAACGCTTGGCTTGAAATCGTTGGAATCGCTGGCTTTTTAGCGCGGCATGTTGTAAGTTCATTTTTGTAAGAATAAGGATTTTGTCCGCATGACCAAAAACACTCCGGAAACAAAAGTAGAAGCGGCTGACCCCAAAAAGCGGGAGACACCACCCAAGCTGCACAAATACCTTGAGGTTGTTACAAAAGTGGAAGGCAGTGATCTGCATATCAAGGCTGATGTACTGCCCCGGGTCCGCAAGTCCGGGCGGCTTATGCCCACAACCGGATCGCCGCTGACGAATGTGGAAATTGAAGCCATGGTGCGGGAAATACTCACGGAGGAGCAATGGCAAGAATTTTCGCATCGCGGTTCGCTGGATATCGCGTACGCGGTAACACCAACCGAGCGATTTCGCATCAATATATTCCGTCAGCGCGGCATGATAAGTCTGGCCGGCCGGCGCATTAATCCCAAAATTCCAAATTTTGCGCAGTTGCACCTGCCGCCGATCTTTGAAAAAATTGCCGAAAATGAGCAGGGACTGGTCATGCTCGCGGGTATCACGGGAAGCGGTAAAAGTACAACCATAGCGGCGATGCTCCAACAGGTAAATGAGCGGCGATCCTGTCATGTCATTACCATTGAAGATCCGATTGAATACACCTATGTGGATCAGAAGGCGTTTATCAACCAGCGTGAGATCGGGCTGGATGCGGAGAGTTTTGAATTGGCCATTCGCTCCATGATGCGTGAAGACCCGGATGTGATTCTCATTGGTGAAATGCGGGATCGCTTGACGTTCCAGGCGGCCATCCAGGCCACGGAAACCGGCCACATGGTATTTTCCACCATTCACGCCGCCAGCGCTCCCGGGGCCATCACACGCGTGCTGGAACTGTTTCCGCCGGACATGCACACCAACATGCGCCAGGCGATTGCCAACAACATGCAGGCTATTATTTTCCAGAAGCTCGTACCGGCAATTGATCCCGCCGTTGGCCGCGTACCGGTGGTCGAAGTGATGCTCAATTCCCCCTCCGTGAAGAAATATATTCTCGAAGGGCGTGAAAACGAACTTACACAGGTAATCCGCGGCGAACGCGGGGCGGGTATGATTGATTTTAATGATATGCTTTGCGAACTCGTCGCCAGCGAGACCATTACGCATAAAGAGGCGTACATTGCCTCTCCCAATCCCGATGAATTGCGGATGCGCATGAAAGGTATTAAAACCCTCTGACATAACACCCCACGGAAAGGTCCCATGGATTATGCCGTCATCAGCATTGGAACACTCTCCAAGAACCCGTTATGGCAAGAGCGTACCGCCGTGCGGACCAGTCACAGCACCATCACACTCGTACGCGCGCAGAGTCTGGTCATTCTCGTGGATCCATCCTTGCCGACAGAGATATTGGAAGCCAGAATCTTTGAACGCACGGGGCTGAAACCTGATGCGGTTACCCATGTATTTCTCACCAATCTTAAACCCGTACACCGCCGCGGACTGTCGCTGTTCCCCAAGGCGGTTTATTGGGCTTCGGCCGCCGAGATCGAAGTGGCACAACAGGGACTTGCCGCCGCCGCTCGCCATCTTGGCCCGGAGACCGAGGGACAAACTCGGCTAACCGCTGAACGGCGATTACTGGCGGCAATTCGTCCGGCACCGGATCAACTTGCGGAGGGAGTCGATCTTTTCCCGCTGGCGGGCTATACACCGGGACAGGCGGGATTGTTGCTTAAATTTCCGACCCGCACGGTGATGATTACGGGAGATGCGGTACCGACGCAAGGCCATTTTGAGGCCGGTCAAGTTTTCTCCGAATGTTATGACATCCAGCAGGCCAAAGAATCGCTGGCGGAAGTATATGAAATAGCCGATATCATCATTCCCGGACATGACAACATGTTTGTTAATCCGCGCGGCACCTGAGGTGCCGCGGACCGCCCCACACCGGTGAATTTCCAT
>JAJYGE010000438.1 GCA_021785155.1 Planctomycetota bacterium | reverse complement strand
GCGGGCAGGCGGGAAAGATTTCATTGCTTTCGCTTTGCATGTAGGCGGCAAATAACTCGCCAATGCTGTGCAACTGACCGGCGCAGGCGGTACGTTTGGCATCTTGCTGGGCAAGTTGCAGTGCCGGCAGTAACAAGCCGATTAATAAAGCAATGATGCTGATGACCACGAGCAGTTCAATAAGAGTGAAGCCGCGATGTATAGCTGACTTCATGATAGACTCCTCTGCGTAAAAAGGCACAAGCTGATACCAAGCCTTACGCACGGGGGCGTCAAAAGTTGCATAAGGACAATATTCGTTTGTGCGTAAATATTTGTATTGAGCGATGCGACGTGCGGCACTGTGGATAATGATTTTCGGAGTAAGGCAATAACGCGTCGATTTGACCATTGATATAAACGGTCGGATAATTTCAAAGCGTTCCGGGCGTTATTTGCCGGACGGTTGGCTTGTTTTTTGAGGGGAATTTCCCATGCCTTATAACGTTTGCAAAAGTCATTACGGAAAAATGTGTTGTGGTGCGGCGGTGGTGGCGTGTCTTCTGCTGACCGGGTGCGCACAGCCCGGGTACAATGCTTATCGCCCCGGCGTTTCATCATTTCAGCCGGGGGATCAGGGGCTGCAATCGCGCGATCTGGTGGACATGACCAATCGGCTGGCGGCCGATTTGCTGAAAATTCCCGAAATTGCCCAGAATCCTAATAAAGTCATTATTGTGATGACAGGGATTGCTAATAAAACCAGTCAGCCGTGGCAAAATGACCAGATATACCTGGCGCGCATGAGGGCGTTGCTGAATCAATACGCGCGTGATCGCATTGCATTTGTGATTCAACCGCAGCAACTCCAGCAACTTCAGCAGCAGGAACTTGGCGGGGCGGGCGGAGATGCGTTTGAACAATCCAGCCGCGGACAGGTACCGCAGAATACCCGTATGACTCCGCAATATGCGCTCAAGGGCGTTTTTTATGATTTGCCGAATTCCGCCACGACTTATTACCTGTGCACATTCCAACTGGTGAATCTGCAAACCGGTGAAGTGGTATGGGAAGGGCATTACGAAACGCGCACGCTGAATCTGTATTGATTTAACGGAGGTGCAGCGGGTTCCAAGCTAAAGCAGGCGGAATGGAAAGATGTTAAGTCTTTGCGAAGCACGAGGCCTTGAGGGCTGTCGAATGCGGGTTTTGGGCCTGCTTGCGGTGTGGATGTTTCTGCTGGGGTTGGGCGGGTGTAGCCAATCGGCGTTGAATCCGGAAATGCGAAATACATTTCTGGATTCGCATGATCTGGTCGTGATGACAGATAAAATGGCAGCGGCAATAGCCTCAGACCCGGTTATTGCGCAGATCACTGAGCACGGGCCGATGACGATTGTGCTGACAGCACTGAAAAATAAAACCGATCAAATTATTCCGCGCCATGAAGGGGATATATTTTTACATCGGGTGCGGGCGCTGTTAACGGCGCATGAATCCTTGCGGCGGGAATTTGTTTTCGTGCTGAATAAGGCCACGTATGAGAGGTTGGCGGCGCAGGAACAAACCGGTTCGGCGCACCTGGGGCCAAATGCGAGTCGCCTACAGCCGGGCTATGCGTTGCAGGCGACATTTTATTCGGACAACAAGGTGTCGCCGGAATATCGCAGTGCGTATTATCTGTGTACGTTTTTCCTGACTGATATTCATACGGGGCAGATTATCTGGGAGGGGAGTTATGAAACGAAAAAAGCGGTCCATAGCGGCTTTCTGGACTAGTGCTCTGTCACGCCTATATATTAGGGTTGATTGGCCGGGCCTGGAGAATTGTGACGTTATGATCAACGAAAAAAAAACAGTGAGGTCGCGGAGGCAAATGCAGTGTGTCATGCTGATGCTGCTGGCGTGCACGCTGTTTTTGCCGGCATGCAGTGAAACATCAGCCCGCGTGCGCGATGCGGTGACGCTTTATTACACCGGCCAATATGGGCCTGCGGCGGAGGACTTGGCACCGCTGATTCACAAGCCCAATAAAAATTATGTATTGAATAATTGCCGTTACGGCTCCTGCGCGCTGGCGGCGGGTCAGTTGGAAAATGCGGAGCAGGCCTTTCTGCGAGCGTACCGAGTTATGGACAGCGTGAATACAAATACAGGAAGCCGGGTACTGGGAGCGGTGGTGGTGTATGAGGGGGTAAAGGTATGGAAGGGGCAACCATTTGAACGGGCGATGGCGCATTATTATCTGGGGCTGATATTTCTGATTAAGGGGGATTATGAAAATGCGCGGGCGGCATTTGCCAACAGTCTTTTTCGGTTACGCAAATACGCCAATGCAAATTCGAAACTTCCTCCGGGACAGCAATATGCCAGAGTCGATTCCAATTTTGTGCTGGGGTATTTTGGCCTGGGTGTTTGTTACATGAAATTGGGACATCCCAAACTTGCGGCAGCGAATTTTGCACGTGCCGAGCAGTTGGATCCGTACCTGAGTCCGGTGGTGAAGAAAATGTATGAGCCGGGTATTAATGCTTTGATATTTGTGGATTGGGGTTTTGGGCCGAGGCGACGGCCCGCGGGCTGGTATGGTGAACAATCCATTTTTACGCCTACGCCTTGGCAGGCCGGGCCGATTCCACCGGTATATGCATGGGACAACAATCATCCGATTTCGGGCATCGCCAATTCCAACATGGTTGATACGCTGGCTTTGGCACAGGATAAGCGGTGGCTGACCATGGACACGATACGTGAGGCCAAGGCGGTTATTGGAACCGGCATGATGGTGGGTGGTGCGGCGGCGGTGGATAATGGAGCGTATAACAATAATGGCACGGAGGCGCTGATTGGCTTGGGCGTAGCGGGGGTGGGAGCACTTTTGGCCGCTTCATCACAGGCGGATACCCGTTACTGGGAAATGCTGCCGCGGACGGTGTATGTGATTCCCGCAAAATTGCCGCAAGGCAACAGTACCGTACAGGTATCGGCTGGCGGCGCCGGCAGCCCGCCATTTACGGTGAACATGACCGGCAATACATTGCGAACGTTTTATGTGCGGTTGCGGTGAGGCTAATGCGAAACCGTGAGAACAATTTTTCCAAAGCCGCCACCGGATTCTAATGCGCGATGGGCGTCGGCAAGATTTTCCAGCGGCATAACTTTGTGAACCACGGGTTTGAGAATTTCCCGATCCAGCAGTTTGGCTATTATTTTCATGTCATCAACCCGGCGGCGGATAGAATCAAACGCGAGACTGACGTAGTGGATTGCAATGTTATGCCGATAGCCTAATGACAAATCTCCCTTCGGATCAACAATTGTGATAATCCGGCCCATGGGTTTAACAATCGGGATGCTGCGCGAGGCATAGGTGTCACCAAAGCAATCAAAAACCAGGTCAACGGTACCGGCTTCTTTTTGAATCACGGCGGCAAAATCTTCACTTTGGCGGTCAATAACGCGATCCGCCCCAAGTGATCGTACCAGGCCGACATTGGCGGCGGAGCAGACCGCAAATACGTAAGCGCCAGCCGCGTGGGCGAGTTGCACCGCCATGGAACCAACGCCACCGGAAGCACCGATGATCAGCACGGTTTGGCCGAGCCGCAGGTCACCCTGTTCCATCAGGCTGGCCCATGCGGTTAGCGCGGTCAGTGGCACGGATGCGGCTTCAACGTAACCGAGGTGGGTGGGCTTTTTTGCCACAATGTCCGCCCGGACGGCGTGGTATTGGGCATTGGCACCGGGAAGAGAAAAGTCGGGACAATAAAATACGGCATCGCCGACGTGAAGGTTGTGCACCAGTGCGCCGGCTTGTTCCACGGTACCGGAAACATCAAAGCCAAGAATTGAGCCGACACCATAACCGAAGGCTCCGGTTTTGCGAATTTTGCAGTCAATGGGATTGACTGCCACAGCTTGGACCTTCACGAGAATCTGATCCGGTTTAATTTCCGGTTTTGGTACATCCTGTAAAACTAAAACGTCCGGTCCGCCATTGGCGGAAAGCGTCATCGCTT
>JAJYGE010000384.1 GCA_021785155.1 Planctomycetota bacterium | reverse complement strand
TCGGTAAGGCTATAGGATTGCAATAAGAGGGATAATGCGCAACGGCGCTAAAAAGTTAAGGATTTGGCCCCGAGCGACCTGGCAGAACCTGTCACAGGCCCATCGGTATGATTAGCGGAAATTAAAGGCGGAAAAGACAACGAAACTCCCCGCAAACCGGTCGGCACGAATACTGTTTGTCCGACGAACAACATGTCAGCGCTAGCGCATGGCCCTACATAATGGTTTTTTTATGTCAACAAAAAACACGCAACGTGCGGAGGTCGCGCTGCTGTTAATACATAAGACATACTGATGGATTATATTAACTTAATTTATTATATTTATAAGCGATCACAGACTATGATTCTTCCCTGATATCCGTGATGAACAACATCGCTGTTTTAAATCAGGAGTTACAACATGACACTGCTGTCCGAGGGAGAACCAATCGCCATCGCCTTGGAGGCCCAGGCTCCAGAACCTTCCGCATGGGATGGTTTGTTGCGCGTGTTCGACATCATCCATCGACCGGTATTTATACTGGCCGTGTTGTTTTGTCTGTCCCCCTGGGCATCACCGCCAATCGCCCTGGCGTTGGGCATGGCTTTGGCCCTTACGGTGGGTACGCCCTGGCGCAAAACCACACATAAAACCGCAAAAATAATGCTGCAAATATGCGTCGTACTGCTGGGCTTTACCATGAATCTTCATACTGTTCTGGCCGCCGGAGCACAGGGCGCTTTAATGGCGGCGGCCAGTATCAGTGTGACTTTTCTGGCCGGCTGGCTGCTGGGACGGTGGCTTAAAATTGATCCGCAGACCTCGTGGCTGATCAGCTCCGGTACTGCCATTTGCGGCGGATCAGCCATTGCCGCTGTGGCCACGGTGCTCGATGCCGGTGAGAGCCAGATGACCGTTTCCATGGGCACGGTATTTTTGCTTAATGCGGTGGCGCTGTATTTGTTTGTTCCCATCGGTCACGCTTTACACCTCACGCAATATCAGTTTGGAGTATGGGCGGGCATATCCATACATGATATTTCTTCCGTGGTGGCCGCCGCATCACGTTATGGCGCTTCGGCCCTGACCACGGCAACGGCGGTGAAACTTTCCCGGGCGCTGTGGATTGTTCCGGTGTCCATGGTTTTCGGATGGTATGCCGGGCGCATCGCCCGCAGCGAACCAGTTGGCCTAAACGAAGAATTGGCTGAAAATCCACCACCGGCACAGGCGACAAGTAAACCCAAGGTACATGTTCCCTGGTTCATCGGCCTGTTTCTTCTGGCGTCATTGTCGCGCAGTTTTATACCGGCGATTGATCACGCCGCACCGGACATCGGCCATCTCAGCGATATTGGCTTGACCATAACACTTTTTCTCATCGGTGCCGGGCTTTCACGGGCCACGCTGAAAAAGGTCGGCGTGCGGCCCATGATTCAGGGTGTGCTGTTATGGATGCTCATGGGCGGCGGAACACTGCTGCTGATTTTATTGCATCGCTGATGCAATTCGTCCATTTTCGCGCCAAAAGTTCTCCATGCGATATAATAACGACATGGTTCATGCATGGAGTGGCATTTGTTAGACCCGCTTATTGGACAAATTCTTGATGTACTGGCCGCCGCGGATGGTGGCCCGGTGCCTTTGCGCGACATTATCACGCGGCTGGGTCTTACCGCCAAACAGGAAGAGCAGTTTCATCACGCTTTGGATACGCTGATTACTGCGGATTGTGTCGTTCCCAAGGACGATGGCCGGGCCATGGCCTTGCCGGATATGAAACAACAGGCGGCGGGGGTGTTTCACGGCACAGGGCGGGGGTTTGGATTTGTCACTCCCTTGCGGCCTGATAAGCTCGGTGATTTATTTATTCCGCCCTCCGATACGCTCGACGCCATCAGTGGCGATCTGGTAATCATTCGGATCATCGCGGCGGATAAGCAGGATTCTCGGGGGCGCAGCCGCACGGGCCGTGTCATTCGTATTTTACGCCGCGGCACCAACCGTTGCGTGGGCACTCTGGCCAAACAGCTCAATGCATGGGTCGTAATACCCGATGGCTCAATTCTTAAACAACCTGTTTCCATTCAGGATGCCTCCGCTAAATCCGCCACCGAAGGTGACAAAGTGGTGGTGGAATTGCTGGAATTTCCCCGGGCCGGCAAGCCCGCCGAAGGTGTGATTATCGAAGTGATCGGCCCGCACGGCGAACCGGAAGTGGAATTAGCCTCGGTGATCAAACAATTTGATTTGCCACCGGAGTTTCCACCGGAGGTACTCGATCAGGCGGGCAAGGCGGCACGGGAGTTTGATACCGCGTCGCTGGAAGATCGGGAGGATCTCAGCAAACTCATCACCGTGACCATTGATCCGGACGATGCGCGTGATTTTGATGATGCCATCACCTTGCAGGTGCTGGATCAAGGTGCCGAAAAGCCGGTGGAAGATTTACTGGCCCCCGCACATTCCGATCGTCCCGGTCCGGCGGTATGGGAACTCGGCGTGCATATTGCCGATGTTTCACATTTCGTGCCGGTGGAAAGTGCGCTGGATCTGGAGGCCCGGAAACGCGGCAACAGTATTTATTTTCCCCGGCACGTTATTCCAATGTTGCCGGAGGTGCTTTCCAACGGCGTGTGTTCCTTGCAGGAAGGAAAACCCCGGCTGACCAAAAGCGCCTTTATCCGCTATGACCGGCAGGGGCGTGTGGTCTCCACGCGCTGCGCCAATACCATCATCCGCTCGCACCGCAGATTCACTTATACCCAGGCCCAGGCTGTTATTGATGATGCCAAGGGGCAGGGCCGACAATACGCCAAAGGCTTGCTGGAATCTCCACCTGATCCGAATGTCCCGCAGGTTTCCCCGGCCATCCGCGACTTGCTGGTGAACATGGATCGTCTGGCCCGGGCCATTGAACAGCGGCGTTTGGATCAGGGTATGATCGTGCTGGATTTACCGGAAGTGGAACTGGAGATGGATCCCACTGGCCGTGTGATTGATGCCCATCCCGGTGATGATGCCTACACCCATAAGATCATTGAAATGTTCATGGTGGAAGCCAATGAGGCGGTGGCGGTATTTCTTACTTCCAAAAAACTCAATGTGCTGCGGCGCATCCACCCCGATCCGGACACCGATGCCAGTGAAAATGTGCGGCAGTTTGTCTTGTCCGCCGGCCATAAGCTGCCGAAAAAGATTGATCGTAATGTTATTCGGGAGCTGCTGGATTCCGTGCGCGGTACGCCCCTGGCGTATGCCATTCATTTAAGTGTGCTCAAAACCTTCAGCACCGCTGAATATTCACCCCTGGAACAGGGACATTATGCCTTGGCCAGCGCCAATTATGCCCATTTTACGTCGCCGATCCGTCGCTATGCCGATCTGGTCATTCATCGCCTGCTTGATAGCGTGTTGACTTCCGGACGTAAAAAAATATCCCGTGGTACCCGGCGTGCGCCCAAAGCCGCCGCCGCACCCAATCCGGAAATAAACGCCCTCATGCCCCTGACGCTTGGTGATGTGCCCGATTACAACACGCTGGTGCGCCTGGCGCGGCATCTTTCCTTTACCGAACGGCGGGCCCAGGATGCGGAACGCGAACTGCGGGCGGTGAAAGTTCTGGATCTGCTGTCGCAGCATATCGGGGATGTCATTGATGGTGTGGTAACCGGTGTCAACAATTCCGGTGTTTTTGTTCAATCCACGCGCTTCCTCGTGGAAGGGCAGATTCGCATGAATGATCTGCCCCCGGATTATTGGATTTACGACCAGCGCACCGCGTGCTTGCGCGGCCAACGCTCTGGCCGCCGCATTACCCTGGGAGATCTGGCTCGGGTGCAGATTGTCGCGGTAAATATTTCATCACGGCGTATGGAAGTGCGCCTCCTGGAACATGGTTCCACAATTCGTGGTGAAAAGCACCTGCGGAAAGTCGACCCCGCACGCGCTCCCAAGCCCGGTAAAATTCATGAGTCGCTTGACCGTAATCCTGAACGGCGCAAACATAAGCACGGCAAAGACCCGTTGCAAACCGGAAAACGCGGAAAAACCTTTGGCCGACGGCGGCGCGGAAGAAAATAAAACGGTTTTTGCAACGTTTATGCATACTCGGGAACTGTTACAGCCAATCTAAATTGCGCGCGGCGCGGGGACGGACCTTTCCTCGAGAAGGAAAAGTGCCACCGCCAATGAACCGTCCATGACCGCGCCCACCATGCGTAGGGAAGTCCAATACCCATTACCGCACAATCCCCGCCTGGCGGTCAAATGCGGCATTCACAATGCTTTCTGTCTCCACCGCCCGGAGTTGCCGCGCGATATGCCGGGCAATTTCCCCGGGGCTGAGAAGGCGGATGGATTTTCGCGTGTTCCGATCCGATACACCCGCACCGGCGGCCAGCGCGGGCCCGATGCCCGCAGCTAAACTTTCCCGCAACCTGATTTCGGTTACGTGCAACGCCGTCGCCGTCGGCGTTGACCGTTGTAAAATCGCCCAGGTTTCCGGTGCCACTTTTTTGCTGATGGCCAGCATGGTCGCCTCAGGATTTGCCGGGATTCCCACCAGGCTGAATTCCAGGAGTTCCCATTGCCGATAAATGCGCCGCGCTTTTTTCCATTCCGGTCGGCGGGCGATTTCTTCGGCGGTGGGATTGGAAAATTCTCCCGGCAAGAAGCCCACGCTGTAACTGTTCAACACGCCATCCTGTGCCAACGCGAACATGTCGCGGCCAAATTGTGTTTTATCCGTACACCGATATTTCGCCAAAACCCGATCACCGCTTTTCTTGACCCATTGCGCCGCCCCCAACGGCAACGCGGTGTCATGGTTGTAAAACACCGTCAGCCCGGAATAATTTTTTCGCGCCAGCCCCTCCGGCAACACTACATCTCCATCCCGGTCCACCGCGGCAGTGGAAATGCACGCCACAATTTCCCGGCGGCCCGGTTGAACTTCAATAAGTTGCCCTTCAAAGGCTTTGCGCAACATCGGCATGGTGAACTCCTGGTCGGGGGTTTGAAGCCATTGGGCATGGCGAAAATAAACATGGCCGCGGGTTGCCACCACGCGGCTGACGTATCATCACCGTTATTGCGCCGGCTGGAACGTGGTCTGATCCGCCGGGGCAGTCGTGACTCCATCCGCGGCAATGGCCGGGTTTTCGCTTGATTCCTCCGGCGGCATATCGGAAAAGCCCATGGCCCGGCGGATTTCCGATTTACTCAACACGCCGGCACGAATGGCGATTTGTGTTTTTTCCAGGTCAAACGCCGCGTCAGCCGGCACCGGATTTTCCGCCGCCAGAAAAAGACGATCCCCATACAACGGCGTGAGCATTTCATTGAGTTTCTGTTCGAGAATCAGCACCCGCGGCAAAATGGTTTGCCGGGCGTAAAGCGTCAAACTCGCCTGCATGTTGGCGTAGGTGGCATCTTTACTTAACAGGGCTTCCGGCACGCCAAACGCATGGGCTAACCGCTTTAACGTTTCCCGGCTGATTTCCAAGGGCCCCAGATCCGTCGGCGGGTACCGCGTTGGCACAAATGTTCCCGCCTGCTGCGCTACGAGCACCCGGCCATTGCCTTCACCACCAAATTTTTGATTCCACAGCAACTCCGCCCGCTCGGCCTGCGTTTTGGTCAGTTGATCCTTGGGAATAAATGTGCCGTCCACACGCGCTCGGTTGTCCATTAATGAGTTTTCATACATGGCATATTTAGCGGCCAATTCAGCCTGCATATACGCGCTGCGCAGCGGCGCATGGCGGCCACCATAAGGATCCTCCACCGCCGGAAATCGAAAATCCAGCACATCCTGTTTATCCAGTTGCATCCACGCACCGGTCAGGGCCGGCATGTATTTATATCCCACCACCGCCAGATCATTATCCCGCAGCGGCAGCACGCGCTGTGTGGGCAACACCTTGATGCGCCGCACGGGTTCAAATGGCCCCGGCTCCAACAGCCAATATGCCCCGCCAAATACTTCCATGTATACGCCGGTCATATACCGCAATTGATAGCCATTTAAGCCGTCGTTGTCTTTTTCCAGCAGATTCAACAGCGGATGGTCGGTAATTTCTTCCACCTCGGCGGCACGGGAAAGTGTACGGGACAAATTCGGATTACCCTTGAGTTGTGCCAGGGTTTTAGCCGGTACGCTCCGAGTGGAAAAACCGGTTACCGCCTTTTGACCGGCCCGGCGAAGGGCATAAAGCCGAAACGGCACCTGCGCAACGGAAGCGGCATTCCAATTGGCACAGGTATAAACCAGATCGTTGGTAAGATATTCCAGCATAAGCTGGGCATCAGACGCAATGGGGCGGCCAGCCGTACTGCTTAGCCAGGGCGACCCGACTGAAATCCAGTAATCCCCAACCGATTTATCAATGTGTTCCATGGAAAGGTTATAGACCGTGACCAGTGGGAGATAATCAAAAACATGAAGTTTTTTGCGGCCACGCCACTACCAAAGCCTGCGGCCTCAATAAGGCACATCCCCAAACAGCGAGTTGGCACCGCCAACGAGTGTATGTTCACCGCCCGCACGGCAGATCGATCGATGGCGATTACTCGAATAAGCGTTGATCTCGCTGATCACATCGATCGCCCATGATCGCTCGTTGTAGGTAATCTTTGCTTTGGCCACTGAATTTCTCCGTACGCCTCGCGCCGGTTTTGCGCTGTGTCTGGAATGTTTCCATTGCATCTCTGGTCGCGCCCGCCAGCGACTGCCACGCTTCGCCCAACCGCTGGCTGGCCAAGGTTATGTAATCGATTTTCTGTTTTTTAAATAACTGCATATCGTCGTTTTTTTCGATGCCGCAAAAGTAGCGGCCCTCCAGCAATGCGGCCACCAGAAAACTACCGCTGCCAAAGGTATTGTCCAATACCAGATCGCCCGGTCGGCTGTAGGTTCGCACCAGATATTGCCCCAGCGCCACAGGCTTCTGCGTCGGATGCCAAACCGGCCCCTCGCTTTCGGAGGTCTTGAAATAAACCACATCCGTTGGGTAGCGCTCGCCATCGCTCCGGACGCGGGACGGGAGGAAATCCCCGTAGGAGCCAGAAAGTTGATTTTTCCGCACGCCCTTGTCATACCGCACACCCACCCCCATTTGGGGAAAGTATGGGGGCTGATGCGGCGAAAAAATACACACATCCTCATGCTTTCGCAAAGGCTGTCGCTTGGCATTGAGAAAATTTGTCGGCTTGGATTTTTCCCATACCAGTTTGTAGCGGAACCATTTTTCGTTGGACATCATCAACCGTGCGGTAAACAGCCCCTGCGATGTAAGCACCACGGCTCCGGACGGCTTAAGCACATGGCGATAGAGCGCCCATAAATCGGCGAGGTTGATCGGGCTGTCCCACGGATTTTGCGTGGTGCCATAGGGCAGATCGCACAATATCAGATCAACGCAATGCGCGGGAAACTGCGAAAGAAGTTGCAGGCAATCCCCCTCCAGCAGCGCGTTGGACACGTCCCGCTGGCGGAAAGGGTCCCCCGTCAGGGAGCCGTTCGTTCTCGTATGTGCCGCCGCGGGCAAGGCCATCGCCATTGAAGCTCCTAAACAGACTGGTGCTCTGTCGCGCCTGAATACCAGGCGCGACAGAACACCAAGATTATAAACGCAAAGCGACATTCCCGGAACATGTGATCAATGCAGCTCCGCTTACACAAATGTGGCTATCAAAAAGCCTGGCGTGGTCTCCTGGACGGCCATGCACAAAGTGCGTACGAAATTGCGGTCTTCGGGATGCTCATGGAACTCCCACACTTTCAACGGGGCTTGGACTTGGCACCGCCTTTACCAGTCCAGGGGTTTCAGCCATGCCTGCCGAAAGTGCTCTACTTCCGTTCGGATAATGGTTTTGCCGCCGATGGATTGCACGGCCAGTATTGGCTCCGGCGTGACGCGCCCCAGAATTCCAAATGCCAACCCTCTTAAACGGCGTAATACTTCATCGAGATGTTCCGGCTTTACTTCCAATACATAACGCGTCGGCGATTCGGAAAATAACAGAATGTCATCGCGATCCACATCGTCATCATGCGGCACACCGGTAAGATCAATCGTGGCCCCCAACCGACCGGCAAAGAGCATCTCCGCCAATGCCACCGCCAATCCACCCTCGGATGGATCATGCGCACTGGCCACCAATGCGTCCGTAATTAACCCGGCGATTTTTTTATGCACGCCCGGTGCCGTGGCCAAATCCACCGCCGGGATGCTGCGGCCATTTTGATTGTGCAGCGCGTAATACCATGACCCGCCCATGTGCCGATGCGTTTGCCCCACCAGCAGCAGATAATTACCGGCGGCCTTGGCGTCCATGGTGATACAGCGCGCAATGTCGGGCACAATGCTCATAGCGCTGATCAGCAGTGTATATGGGATGCAGATGCGTTTGCCTTCGTCCGTGATGAATTCATTGGACAGCGAATCTTTGCCGGAAATAAACGGTGTTCGAAAAGCCATCGCTCCGTCGTAACAGGCCTGACAGGCCCGCACCAAAGCGCCCAGGTGCATGCGATCAGAACATTTCGGCCAGCAGAAATTATCCAACAGCGCGGTCATTTCCGGATCGCCGCCCACACAGACGATATTACGAATGGCCTCATCCATGCCGCTCAAGGTCATCTGATACGGGTCCAGATCTCCCAGTCGAGGCTGACATCCATTGGCCAGAGCCACGCCCCGCTTGCCGCCCGCCACCGGCGCGATCACCGCGGCGTCGCCGGGGCCATCGCCGACGGGACCGATCAATGGCTTTATAATGGTCGATCCCTGCACTTCATGATCGTATTGCCGGATAATCCAATGTTTACTGGCCAATGTCGGCATGGCCAGTAACTGACATAACGTCCGGGCATAGTCCGCAGGCTCGGCCACCGTGGCTTTGGGCAACACCGGCTCCTGCCAGACGGCCTGCCGGATCGGACTGGGCAGACCGTCATGAATAAATTCCATATCCATGGTGCCGACATTCTGGCCCTGATACAGCAGCGTCAATTTGCCGGAACCATCAAAAACGCCAATATCGGTGGCCTCCACGTCTTCCGCCGCCGCCAATGCCAGAAGTTTCGCGACATTTTCAGGTGTTACGGAAAGAACAATGCGCTCCTGGGCTTCGCTGATCCAGATTTCCGCATAGTTAAGACCGTCATATTTCAGCGGCACTTTATCCAGTTCCACCGTGGCTCCGGTGTCGGATCCCATTTCGCCAATCGCACTGGATAATCCGCCGGCACCGCAATCGGTAATGGCGTTATACAGGGGGCCATCAACACTGTCCCGCGCCTGTAAAATCACATCCAGCATCTTCTTTTCCGTGATGGCGTTGCCAATCTGCACCGCGTGGCTGAATTCATCACCATGCTTGTCGGTCAACACGGCACTGGAAAAAGTGGCACCATGAATGCCGTCGCGCCCCGTGCGACCACCGATAAGAATGATGCGATCACCGGGCTGGGCGTCCCGTTTTTCCGCCAGATTCCGTGGCAACAAACCCACACATCCGCAGAACACCAATGGATTGCCGATATAGCGCTGATCAAAATACACCGCACCGTTCACCGTGGGTATGCCCATGCGGTTGCCGTAGTCCCGCACGCCCGCCACCACTCTCTGGGCAATGCGCCGCGGGTGTAACACGCCCGCGGGCACCTGCTCCGACGGTGTGGAAGGATCAGCGAAACAAAATATGTCCGTGCTGGCAATCGGCTTGGCACCGCCGCCGGTGGCCATCACATCGCGTATGCACCCGCCGATGCCCGTTGCCGCTCCGCCATAAGGTTCAATGGCCGATGGGCGGTTATGCGTTTCGACTTTCATGCACACCGCCCACTGGTCATCCAGCGCGATCACCCCCGCATTATCCTTAAATACGCTAAGCGTCCACGGCAAATTCAGTTCCTTGGTGGCACGGA
Organism: Planctomycetota bacterium; assembly: GCA_021785155.1. The sequence goes on along the minus strand of JAJYGE010000384.1, from coordinate 8,735 downwards.
AAATTGTTGATTTCACGAGATTATCAATAACTTCCATCCGGTCACCGGCGGTGCGGTGCTCGTGAACATCGTCTTCAATTAAACCCGCCGGATGATGGGAGAAATGCACCTGGGCTTTGAGGGTTTTATGAACGCAATGTTCACTCCATGTCTGGGCCAGTGTTTCCAGTTCCGCGTCCGTGGGTTCGCGTTGCAATTGACGGAAGTGGTTCTGGATGGCTTTCATTTCCGCGAGATCCAAAAACAGATGCCCGCGCCGCGAAAGTTGCTGAAGCTGGTCGTCCGTGAGATTGCGTATCGGCACTTCCACGCACTGGAATTGATACGCTTTACCGCGCGGAAATTCCACCGGGGTAAAGGGTTCATCGTGAATCTGTTCTATGGAGTCATTGGCTAAAAGACGCCGCGCAATACGTCCGGATGTCTCCGCCGTCAGATGGCCGGAAAGCACATACCGCCGCCCCGTGCGCACCTGAATCGCCACCGGCTGCCGGGATTGATCCAGCATGTCGGCAATGGCCATTTCCGCACTGGCCGCCACGGGGTCCATCACTCCGGGCTTTAGATGCACTTCCACCAGCCGGCCCGCACCGACGGATTCATGGCCCATGACGACGCGTTCGGTTACCGGGTCCGCCAGCAATTCCGACGCGATTTTATGGACTTGTGAATGAGTCAGTATTTCCGGCGCGCCCTGCAGCAGAAATACCCGCGCGGTCTGCACGCCATGCACCTCCGCTATGCCAAACTGCCGAATCTCTTCCAGCACCGCCGCTCCCGCCGGATCATCAGCGGGATTTGTGGGATGAACTTCAACGCGATAGACAGCCATAACGCTCCTGCAACGGTTCACCGCCCGACACCCGTTTGCCACACGGTAAACCAGTTGACATTATGCGCTAATAATCGCATTTTCGCACCCCAGCCAAATCGAGGTCGCCGATCATCTCCAATCGCCGACGGCAAGGATTGCGGCAAACCGATCTGACAGGCCGCATTACGCCGCCAAATTGCGTGGAATCCCGTAACGCACCTCGTCCGCGAGGCGCGATCCATGGTTGCGGCTTTATGCGCGGCGACGGCGAACTGCTCATAGAGACGCCACGCTTTTTCCGCCACTGCTTCAATATTTTCGGATTCTCGCGTAAACTCCCTGCCATGACAGTGAACTTTCAGGCACCCAAAGGCACGCGCGATTTTTACCCCTCTGATATGGCGGTGCGCAGATATATTGAAGATATCTGGCGCAGGGTTTCCATCCGTCACGGCTTTGAGGAAGTGGATGGCCCCACGTTTGAATCGCTTGATCTTTATAAAGTAAAAAGCGGCGATGAAATTGTCTCGCAGTTGTTTTCCTTTACCGACCGCGGTGATCGTGACCTGGCCCTGCGGCCCGAATTTACCCCCACGCTGGCACGCATGGTGGCTCAAAAGGCCGCCGGTCTGCCGCGCCCGATAAAATGGTTTTCCATCCCCCGCTGCTACCGTGCCGAACAACCGCAAAAAGGCCGCCTGCGCGAATTTATCCAATGGAATGTTGACTTCATCGGCGACGCTTCCGATCGTGCGGATCGTGAATGCCTCGCCGTTTGCGTGGATGCCTTGATGGAATGCGGCCTTACCGCATCGGATATTCACATTGGCTGGAATCACCGCGAACTGCTGACCAAGGCGCTTACCAGCACGTTTGTCGCGCCGGACCGCGTTGGCAATGCTTATTACATTCTTGATCGCCTGCACAAATATGATTCCTCCGCCCGCAAGACCCTGTATCAGGAACAGCAATGCACGCCGCAGGAACGCGAACACTTTGAAACAATTGCCGCGGCGGACAATGCTCCGGAACTCCTGACCACCTGGATGAACTCCTGGCCCGCGGAAGTCAAAGACGCGGTTCAAACTTTTGAAAAACGCCTGGCGGACGCCGGTCTGGCCGAAATATGCCGCTTTGATTTCAGCGTCGTGCGCGGATTGGCGTATTACACCGGCTTTGTCTTTGAGGTTATTGACCCGCAGGGGCGGAATCGTGCCATCGCCGGTGGCGGCCGATATGACAAACTCATTGAAATGTTCGGCGGACCGGTTATGCCGGCGGTGGGGTTCGGCATGGGCGATGTGGTGCTGGAAATTCTTCTGCGCGAACGTAACAAATTACCCGCCGAACTCATGCCCCCGGCGGATGTTTTTGTCATCAACGCATTGGAAGATTCCGCCGCCGCGGATCAACTCATTGCCCGGTTGCGGCGTTCCCAATGGAATGCCGATCACACCGCTATCACGCGGCCCGGCTTACATGTGCAAACCAGCTACCGCAGCACCCGCAATATCGGCAAACTGCTGCAGGAAGCCTCCGGCTGCGGTGCCGGTATCGCCCTGATTCTGGCCCCGGAAGAAGTGGGCCGCGGCATGATAAAAGTCAAGAATCTCAACGATCGCACGGAAACGGAGATGGCCATTGCCGAGGTACAGGATCGGGTGCATGGACTGCTGACAAAATGAAAACGAATTCACAATTTGATCACCGTGCCTTCCGCGCCGCTTTTTTTTGCACGCCCGAACTGAAAACGGTTTTCCCACGCAACCGCGTGGCGGCAGCCCCCGGCGGCCTTCTGTGCCGCCGTGCGCGGTTATATATTTCTTTTGAGGGAGTCTGACCATGGGCCCGCGCAGCAAACGCACCAGTCATTATGAGGCCGCGTTCGAGGATTATCTGCGCCGCAAGGGGCTGCCTTATATCGCCGTTGATGAGGCCAAGAAGGCATTGTTCGCCGGGGCCAAGCTCAAGAGCTTCGATTTTGTGGTCTATCATCCGCGCGGCAACAATCTGCTGGTGGATGTAAAGGGCCGCGCCTGCCGGCCCGCTAAATCCAAAACCTCTCTGCCCAATTGGACCACCCGCCTGGACATTGACGACCTGCGCCAATGGCAGGAAATCTTCGGTTCGGGTTTCACAGCCATGTTTGTGTTCATGTACCACTGGCCCGCCGAGCCGGAAAAATCACCGTTCACTGATCTGTTTCAGTTTCAGGAACGCTGGTACGGCATGTTGGCCATCAGCATAACGGATTACCGGGAACACATGCGTGCCCGCTCGGAATCATGGGGCACCGTCCATCTCCCCACCGCCGCCTTCCGCCGCCTCGCCAAGCCGCTGGACACGTTTTTTTAACCCGGCGATGGCCCCCGTACCAATAGTGCGAGGACACATTCGTTTGGGTACCAAGAATTGCCGACGATCATACTCATCGTTTCTGTTATGAATTTGGCAAAATCGGACTGGTTTCGCTAGAATGGCAGGGTATGCATATAAGCCATCTATCAATATCCGAATTCCGGGCAATTAAGAGTAGATCATTTGATTTCACGGACGGCTTGGGAAAAATTCGACCGATTACGGTATTGGCGGCACAAAACGGAGCGGGCAAGACATCGGTACTTTATGCAATCGTGCAATCACTGCGGGGAGCAATGGGCGCACGGATTCCGGATGTCCCCGACCCAAGTGAGGACGACGTTCATCGTTCGGATCCCACTGGCCGCCGACCAGTGTTCGCGCGGGTTGATCTTAAAATTATCTTCGGCCAGGAAGAAATGGCCGCAATCAAGCGTGTTTTTCGGGACACCGCCGAAGGTCGGCTGCAGGAAGACAAGCTGCCCATCAGTCCGCCGGATTTGAAGGATAACGTTCTTGCCGTGCATTGGCAATACCCACCGCCAGTCCGGTGGGACGGAACCGCGGAGCGTGCATCCTATTTGTCCGCCCAACCGAACACCGGCACCGTTTGGTTAGCCGGCGCAAAATATGCGTGGCGTGGATGGAAGAACCGGATACTCAAAGACCCACGCGATGTTTACCAGGTGGGAATGTTGCGGTTCTTTGCGCAGAACCGTGATAAACGATGGGGTCTTACAAAAATGCCGGATGGTGCTTCCGACGATTCCTCCGGTATGAATGAGGTTACGGTCGTGGAGGCCCTTCGTCGGCTGGGCGAGCTCGCGCATGGCCAGGGCACCCAACGCGACGATGATCGGTCGCGTTGGGAAGCGACCCTCTGCGAGCGATTTTCGCGGATATGTGCGCCCAAAGAATACAAGGGCTATTGGCTTGATCACCCGCGCTACGGCGAGACACCCCTCTTGGCTGAAAATGGGAGGGAATATCCCTTCCGAAGTGCCGCCAGCGGAGAACATGTTATCCTTGACTATCTGGTACAGTTCGCATTCCCGTGCCCGGTCAATAACAGTTTGATATTGATTGACGAGCCGGAACTGCACCTGCACCCTTATTGGATTCGCCAGCTTTACGATGCATTACCGCTGATGGGCGACAATAACCAATTCATTCTCACGACGCACAGCCCGGAGCTTCGCCAACTCGCGGCGGAGGATAATGCGCTCCTGGACCTCGGTTCGCTGGAAGCACAACCAGAGAGTGTCCATGCCTAACGATCCGGCTTCTAAAAATAGTGGGTTTTATCGTGGATCAGCACCCGTTGCATTGCTATGCGAGGGCGACGTGGTTGGGTACGAGGCACAACTCCTTGGTCGCTGGTTTCGGAGCCAAGCTGCTGGTGCCCTGAAGATTGACGTCTGGGCATGTGGTACCGGCCAGGGCCTGCGGGCAATTGCTGACTCCTACGGACGCGCCGTTAAGATCGTGGGAATTGAAGATCGAGACTTCCGCACCGATTCAGAGGCTGAACAAGATTGCGAAGAAAGTATCCGTGATTTGGAGAACCGTGGCGTTGCTATTCGCGGCTGGCTTACTTGGGAACGTAACGAAGTGGAAAATTATTTTCTGGATGACGAGATTCTGATGCCGGTTATGGGCAACTGGTTCAAGTGCACGAATGACGACGTGAAAACAGTCCTTCAAATTGCGGTACAGGCGCTGGCGGCATTTCAAGCGGTGCAGGCCGTGGCCTATCGTGTTCGGCGGTGGTGGGAGAATACGGACCCCGCGGTCGGCGTTTCCGGCTCTCCATCTCTTTACGTCGGGGGTCGTCCGAATTGGAAGGACAACGGATTATCCGGCCCGGATTCGGAAGAGGTCAGAAAACAACTTCTGGAGTCGTTTGATAAATGGCGGGAGCGGTTGGCCAATGCCAAGACGAAAAGTCCTCCTCCGGAAAAGGAGGAGCTCGCCAAAATATTTGACCAGTGGGTGGCGTTGAACCCCGGCCAAATTCCGGACGCGCAACTTTGGCGAGCAAACTGGGCCGGCAAGGAAATCCTTAAGCTCGTTCGCCAACAGTTGGCCTCCCGTTTCGGCACAAATTATGGGGGCAATCTCCGTGAGAAGCTCAAACAACAGGGCATTGAGCCGATGAAAAGCATTCCGTGGCACAGGTGGAAGCGCGAAATTCGTGACAGCATCGACCGTGAACTCGAACACGAGATGCAATCACACTTGGTTACACATTTGCTTGCATTCGCGGAGAAAAACAAGCAGTCCACAATCCGAGCCGACCTTGACAGAATAGGCACTGCCCTGAGAGCCTGACTGCGGCATAATTGTTTCTCCATTTCACGCCGCCTCGCCAAGCCGCTGGACACGTTTTTTTAACCCGGCGATGGGTGATCAGGAAAGGTGAAATACTTCGTGTAACTCTATCGCCACCGGGCTGTTATCCGCATTGCTGGGCATGATATCACCCATGTAGCGCCACCATTTTTGACATATCGGCGTGTTGGCCACCGCGTTCCATCGCGCTTCATCTTCAATTTCCACATAGCCAAATAGCTGCCGGGTTTCGGGATGCAGAAAAATGCTGTAATTGTGCGCCCCGTGCTTTTTCAGAGTATCCAGAAGTTCCCGCCACACCGGGTTATGCCGCCGCTGATATTCGCTTTCCATTCCCGCATGAACCGCCATGACAAATGCCTTCCGAATCATCGCATCGTCTCCTGTCTTGCGGTTACCGCGAACTGTTCAGATCGTGCGCTATAATACCCGTGAAATTCCTGTGGTTCAATACGTATGTACCGGTTCTGTCGCAGCGCCACAACAAGCCGTACAACGTGTCCTTATCTCCCCATCTTCGCCCCTACAGCATGGGCATGATAAATGATATTTCACCGGCCACGTTGGTTCCTATTGATTCTCTTACTCCCGACCCCGCCAATGTTCGTCGGCATCCGGACAACAATCTCGAAGCCATCAAGGCCAGCTTGAAACGCTTTGGCCAGCAGAAACCCATTGTTATCGATTCCGCTGACATCATCCGCGCCGGCAACGGCACCTGGGCCGCGGCCAAGGCCTTGGGCTGGCGGAAAATCTGGAGTATCAAAACCGCGCTTGCCGGCAGTGATGCCGTCGCCTATGCCCTTGCCGATAATCGCACCGCTGAATCAGCCCAATGGGATTCACCCGCCCTGGCCAGCCAACTGGCCGCTCTGGACAGCCATTTGCAGCTTGCCGCCGGATTCACTCCGGAAGAAATGGCCGCCCTTACCGTCGGCCTCACGGATGTGCCCACCGCTGACAGCGGCGAAATCCCACTGCGGCAGGTCTTTGAAGTGGCTGTGGAATGCCGGGATGAAGATGACCAGCGCGACATTTACGAACGCCTCACACAGGAAGGCCGCAAATGCCGCGTGCTGACAATTTGAGGTGGTAGGTTACGGGTTACATGTTCCAGAGACAATTGTGCGCGACGCTGTCCGCTACTACCTGTAGCCTGCCAGCCAAAATCCAAACGGAGTTTATATCATGCTCATCACCGCCACCGTCTCGTGTCCCGTTAACGAAAGTTTCCGCGTGCAGCAGGTGCGGGGAATGTTTGATCTGCCGGCGGGCCTTGGTGCCACGGAACAATTTTCCGTGGATGTTCCAACGGTGCGGGACAATTGGCAAATCGGCCTGATTGTAGGTCCCAGCGGCAGCGGAAAAACCAGCATTGCCCGGCGCGTTTATGGCCATGCCGCAGTTGATCATTCCGCCGCCTGGCCGCCCGACGCCGCCGTTATAGACGGCTTTGGTGATAAGGATATTCGCAGCATTACGCAGATGCTATCCGCCGTGGGTTTGAGTTCTCCGCCGGCCTGGCTGCGGCCCTATCATGTTTTAAGCAACGGGGAAAAATTCCGTGTGGATCTCGCCCGTCTGCTGCTGACACCGGATAACAACATTGCGGTCATGGATGAATTTACATCGGTTGTTGATCGGACGGTAGCCCAGGTCGGATCAGCCGCTGTGGCCCGGGCCATCCGCACCGGTGTGGTGAAAAAGCGTTTTGTGGCTGTGAGTTGTCATTATGACGTTGTTCCCTGGCTGTGCCCGGATTGGATTGTCGATATGGCCACGCAAACCCTCGCCCGGGGGTGTCTTCAGCGACCACAACTACACATTGAAATCCGCCGCTGTAAAAGAACATTATGGCCACGTTTTGCACGCCATCATTATTTAAGTTCCAAACTTCCCGGCGGAGATTATTTCTGCGGCCTGCTTAACGCCACGCCCATCGCGTTCGCCGGTATTGCCCAGGTGGCAGGATTTGCCGGCTATAAACGTTTTTCCCGCATTGTGGTATTGCCGGATTTTCAGGGTATTGGCATAGGTGGAAAGTTCCGCGACTCTGTGGCCGCAATAGCAGCCCGCCAAATCGGATGCCGGCGCTTAAGCCTGATAACCTCCCACCCCGCGATGATCCGGTCCTGCCAGGCCAGCGGAAAATGGAAGTTAAAGGCCGTCACCTATTCCGATGGCACCGCCGGCTTGAAACAACGCGGGCCTGATGCACGCATCGGCCATGCCCGACGAATTTGTTCATTTACATACGTTGGAGGGCCAACAGTGAGAAGTTAAATCAGCCCATAAGTCCGTCCCGGCGCGCCGGGACGGGTTGCGCCCGGCAACCGGGCGTGGCAATAAATCCAAGCAGGGGTCCGGGGTAGGAGTTTCCAGGACAAACCCTTCTCCAAGCGCCGGCATGTATGCCGTTGATTTCGCTGTTCGCCCGGAAAAATTGCCACGTCCCGGCAACCTCGGATACAAACCCGAATGTAATGCAACCACCCCGGCGCGCACGGGGCAAACTCCGGACACGGATGAAACGGATGGAAATGTAATGTGTTGTTATATGATTGTTCAGTCGGCCCCCGGTATCCGCGCAATTCCTGGTCTGGTTGTTGTGTTGATCGGTTTTCCCTGATGGATTGTACGATGGCAAAAAACAAGGACGACAGCGTTTCTCCCACTATCGCGCCGGAGGCGGGTGGTGAATCGGCGCGGCCTGTACCCACGCGGATGCTGCGTGGGGAGGAGTTTTTGCATGATGCGGACGCGGCGGAACAGATTGCTTCCCTGGCGTATACCGGCGCGGCCGATGCGGAAATCGCGGACTATCTGGAATTGTCCGTGACCGTTATTCGCGCGAAATTCGGAAAGCAATTAAAACGTGGCCGCGCGTCCATGCATATCGGCCTGCGGAAGAAGCAGATTCAATTGGCGACCCTGGAGGATGGCGATGTGCGGCTGCTGCAATTCCTTGGCAAACATTATCTGGGCCAATCGGACGCAACCGGTGAAGCCGGAAATACCGAGCCGGTAAAAACCTATCAGAATGTACGCCTGGAGGACGTATGAGTAAACGCAGGCGCGGGGCGCAAAAAAACGACGCGGTAATCGATGCCCAACCGTATCAGCCGCTGGGAGCGGCGGAGGAATTGTTTTACACCCATGAGCGGGAAGTGTTGCTGGCCGGGCCGGCGGGCACGGGAAAAACCCGGGCGGC
>JAJYGE010000516.1 GCA_021785155.1 Planctomycetota bacterium | reverse complement strand
GTTGGTAAGCCAAGCCCATTATCCATCCCGTGTTGAATTAGCAGCTATGGCGGGCTTGAGGGCACCATCTGAACCCGCGACCCGCGACGGCCTGACGGCACCAATGCGGGAGCTTGCGGCGTTGGCAGCGGCGGTTGCGGCCAATTGTGAATGGTGTTTTGAATTTCATCGTGCGGCATTGCGCAAGCTCGGCGTGTCGGCGGACGATATGGCCTCGGTGGTTCATATTGCCCAGCAGGTCACAAACCGGGCGGCGGAACGTCTGAATAAACTGGCGCAGGGCCATCACGGCGGCAAGCAATCGGAAGTACCATCCAGTTGCTGCACCAGCACGCCGCCGGTCAACATTGGAACTACGGCCAGGAAGAAAACATCGTGTTGTGGCAACTGATGTAGACTGCTACAGATTCGATGAACTCATTTATAAGGAACGGTTTATGGACACTCCGAAACAACCCACACTGGAACAGATTTTCACCGGCATGCGTAAGGCGATGGGGTCGATCCCAGGTGCCGTGGAAAAACTTGCACAAGTGGAACCAGCAATGGTTTATGAACATTTGCGTTCCCGCGCGTATGCCATGCCGGATGCGACTCCGGCGTTGGATGAAGAAACGCGAACGCTGATCTACATGGCTGCGGCACTGGCAGGATCAAGTCCCGCCTGTGTAAGAGCCATGGCTGATAAGGCCCGGGTGCAGGGAATTTCCCACGAGAAGATCATGGAAACGGTCAAAATTGTGCGTTTCGCCATGGCCACCCGCGTTATAGGCGATGCGGAGCCGATCTTTGCCGCTTTGGAAAAATCGGCCAAGTAATGTGTTTGCCAATCAGGCTCGAGAGACCTGACGGTTCAGGTTGCCGGTTTGATTAGCGGAAACGTGCGCCTATTTTATACGCCGGACTGACGGAATAAGCGATCAGGCATGGCCGATTCCGAATGGAATATCCGGTTGAATGGATGAGGTGTTTTATGTCAATTCCATGGATTCCAAAACCCACGCGTTATATGTTTTTTACCGGGAAAGGCGGCGTTGGAAAAACGTCCCTGGCATGCGCTACCGCGGTAGCTTTAGCGGATCTCGGCCGGCGGGTGCTGCTGATCAGTACCGATCCGGCCTCCAATGTGCAGCATGTCTTTCAGACCGAAATTGGTGAGACCTCGCCCACCGCAATTGCCGCTATAGCCCGACTTTCGGCCATCAACATCCGTCCGCAGGCCGCTGCGGAAGCGTACCGTCAGCGGGCCGTTGCGCCCATGCGCGGTGTGCTGCCAGAAGAGGCCATTAAAAGCATGATCGAAGAGCTTTCCGGCTCATGTACCACGGAAATTGCAGCTTTTGATCAATTCACGGGGCTGTTGACCGATCCCGCCACCGCCACGAATTTCGATCATGTCATATTCGATACCGCCCCCACTGGTCATACCTTGCGACTGTTGAGTTTACCTTCGGCCTGGACGGATTTCTTTGATGGCAACAAACATGGAGCTTCGTGCATGGGTCCGGTTTCGGCATTGCAATCGCAACGCCGACAATACGCTGAAGCGGTTGCCGCGTTGCATGACTCCGCCCACACGACACTGATACTGGTAAGCCGGCCCGATCGTCTGGCTCTGGCGGAAGCGGACCGCACCAGTGGCGATCTGGCCTCACTGGGCATGACGAACCAGCGTTTGGTCGTCAACGGTGTATTTCACGCCGCGGATAAACATGATCCTCTCGCGGCGGCGATGGATCGGCGGTGCCGCGAGGCGCTGTTTAAGATGCCGCAACATCTCGGCAAGTTGCCACAGGTCGAGGTTCCGCTGCGTACTTTCAATCTCGTCGGCGTGGCCGCGCTGCGGGCGATTGCGGGGTTGGACGATTCCGCGCCGGCGGCGTCCGGAGGAATGTTGGTTGAGATGCCGGAGTACGGCAATCTGACCACCCTGGTGGATCAAATCGAAGCAGCCGGCCATGGAGCGGTATTGGTCTTGGGCAAAGGCGGTGTGGGGAAGACCACCATTGCCGCAGCAATTGCCGTGACACTGGCGGATCGGGGCCATGCGGTTCATCTGACCACTACCGATCCGGCCGCGCATATTGAACAGACGGTAAATGACTCAGGCGGGAAGTTGACTCTTAGCCGGATTGATCCGGAAAAGGAAACCGCCCAATATCGCAAAATGGTCATGGCTTTGCGTGGCAAAGACCTTGACGCCCAGGGGAAAGCGTTACTGGAGGAAGATTTGCGATCACCCTGCACGGAAGAGGTTGCGGTGTTCCACGCATTTTCCCAACGGCTTGATGAAGCGGAGGGTAAATTCGTGATTATTGATACCGCTCCGACGGGACATTCTCTGCTGCTGCTGGATGCCACCGGATCTTATCACCGGGATGTGATGCGCAATTTAACCGGAAAGGCACAGGTGCAGGTCAACACCGCTCTGATGAAATTGCAGAATCCCCAATACACCCGCACGATTCTGGTGACATTGCCCGAAACAACTCCGATTCTTGAAGCCAGCGAATTGCAGGAAGATCTGCATCGCGCTGGTATTACCCCTTTCGCATGGGTCATTAACAGCAGTCTGCTGGCGGCCCGGCCCAGAGACACATTATTGGTCGCCCGCGCCAATGCGGAACTTGATAAACTGGCCATGGTTGCGAAACGAACCGAACGCGTGACCGTGATTCCATGGCTGGCCCAGGAACCGGTGGGCCTCAACGGGCTGCGGCAATTGTGCGGCGCGGGTACCACAGGGCCTCCGGCAACACAATACGCCGGTGTTCAGTGATGCGCAGACAGTTTATTAGTCGTCGCTTACCTTGATGGCTGATACACTGGCAAAGCGGTAAAATCTCTCCCGGCAAGATGGTTACATTCAAGCTGCTGGATGGCCGGCAAGGTTCAAGAGGCGTGGAATTTTGCGGCATAAATAACTGACGTGAAAGGCCGCGTTTATGAAGAGGGTCATTATCAGATTCGTGGTGCTGCTTGTGGTGCTCGGCGGGGCAGCTTATGGTTTTTATCGCTGGAAACAAAGTCAAACGCACGGCCCGATTACAAATGTCCGACTTTATGGAAACATGGATGAGCGCGATGTGCAACTGGCTTTCAAGGAGTCCGGACGCATTACGCGGGAACTGGTGCATGAGGGGGCACTGGTAAAAAAGGGGCAGCTCGTCGCCACATTGGATACCGACTGGCTGATCCATGAAGCGGCACAGGCTAAAGCGGAACTTGCAGCCCAAACGCAGGTTTTATTGCGGCTGAAGAATGGCAGTCGGCCGCAGGAAATCGCCCAGGACCGGGCACTCTATGCCGCCGCGCGGGCACAAGCAGCCAATGATCTGGTCAATGTGAATCGATACAAAAAGCTGCTGGCTACCGGTGATACCACCGCGATCAATTATGACAATGCAAGAGCCTTATGGACGGTGGATGATCAGAAAGCTCTGGCCGCGCGGGAAACATTGCGGCTGGCGGTGCTGGGACCGCGCATCGAAGACATTGACGAAGCGAAGGCCAAACTACGGGCCGATCAGGCGCAGTTGGCATTGCTGGAACAATACCTCGCCGACACCAATCTCATCAGTCCAACCGACGGTGTTATCCGCACGCGGATTCTTGAGCCTGGTGATATGGCCAGTCCGCAGACACCGGTCTACACGATTGCCATCATGAACCCCAAATGGGTCCGGGCGTATATTCCAGAAACGGATCTGGGATATATTCATAGCGGTTCCAGGGCATGGGTGACGGTGGACAGCTTTCCCAAAAAGAAATTCGCGGGCTGGGTTGGCTACATTTCGCCTATCGCCGAATTTACTCCCAAAACTGTTGAAACAACACAGCTACGCACCAGCCTGGTGTATGAAGTGCGGGTCTATGTGAAAGACCCGCACGACCAACTGCGGTTGGGTATGCCGGCGACGGTTAATATTCCGGTCAAGCCAACTGCTGAACAAACCAGTGAAACGAGGCCATAAATGGATTCCGCCGCACCAGGTTCGGATGTTATTATCCACTGCCGGGATCTGCACAAATCTTTTCCCGATGGGCATGGCGGCATCACTGCGGCTTTGGCGGGTGTATCACTGGAGGTACGTCGCGGGTTAATGGTGGCGCTGGTGGGGCCTGACGGAGCGGGGAAAACGACACTCATTCGCCTGATCATGGGATTGATGCCGACAGATACCGGTGATATTGCGGTCTTGGGAAATAATATTATACAGCATCCGCACGCGGCGGAATCCGATGTAAGTTATATGCCACAGAAGTTCGGATTATATGAAGATCTGACCGTACAGGAAAATCTCGATTTATACGCCGATCTGCACGGGGTATCCGCAGCGGATCGCAAAACACGCTATCCGGAATTATTTGCCATGACCAATCTCGGTCGTTTCACCAAACGGCTGGCGGGACGCCTTTCCGGCGGCATGAAACAGAAACTGGGATTGGCATGCGCGCTGGTGCAGTCGCCGCAACTCTTGATACTCGATGAACCCACTGTGGGCGTTGATCCCGTATCGCGTCAGGAGTTGTGGGCGATTCTGCTGAATCTGGTCAAGACCAGGTCGCTGACACTTCTGATCAGTACGCCTTATCTGGAAGAGGCGGAGTTTTGCAATCACGCCGTGGTCATGTATCAGGGAAGAATATTGACCGAAGGTTCGCCCCGGGACATCGCGGATCATGCTCGAGGCCGCACATTTCGTATCACCACACCACCGGAAATAAAACCCCGTCAACTGGTAGCCACGCTGCTGGAGTCCTCCCTGATTGCCGATGCGGTACCGGAAGGTGGCGACGTGCGGCTGGTGCTCAAAGCGGATGCGTCCAGTGTTGCTGAAATACCCACGGCTAGGAATGCCGTGGAACTAAAACCTCAGTTGTCAGATGGCTTTATGGTCTTGTTGCGACAGGCGGTGGCTAAGACGCAAACTGCGGGCGTCGCATCCGCAGTTAATGGCATTTCCGCACGATCGAGGAGCGAATCAGGCGGTCCCCCGACAGTGCAGGCCGCCACAATCAGCGGCCAAAGTGCATCGCGCGCACCGATAACCGCCACAACGGACGGCGAGAACGCGGTTGTGCAGGTGCATGACCTGGTGAGGCGATTCGGAGATTTTATCGCAGTTAACCACGTTAATTTTGACATCCGAAAGGGAGAAATTTTCGGTTTGTTAGGCCCCAACGGAGCCGGAAAAAGCACGACTTTCCGCATGTTGTGCGGACTTTTGCCTCTGACGTCTGGAACCCTGCGTGTAGCCGGCTACGATCTGCGTCATGCTCGGGCCTCAGCCCGACAGGCAGTGGGGTATGTGGCTCAGAAGTTTTCCTTATATAGCCAATTAAGCGTACAGGAAAATCTGGCTTTTTTTGCCAGTGCCTATGGTTTACGTGGCATCCGCCGAAAGCAACGTGTGCAGTGGGCTATCGCGGAATTTGATCTTGCGAATCTGCTTTCGAATATCACCGGCGGCATTCCAGATGGGTTCAAGCGGCGCCTCGCCATGGCCTGCGCTCTGTTGCATGAACCGGCGATTCTATTTCTTGACGAACCGACATCCGGCGTTGATCCATTGGCTCGACGGGAATTCTGGCAACGCATTACCGCAATGGCGGATCAGGGCGTTACCGTGGTGGTCACAACGCACTTTATGGAAGAGGCTGAATATTGTGATCGCATGGTCATCATGATGAATGGCCGAGTGCTGGCCGGCGGAACACCCACGGAAATCCGCACACTCGCGGCGACTCCGGATAAGCGCGATGCGACAATTGAGGATGCGTTCATTCATGTGGTAATGGAAGAACAAAAAGCGGGGCCGAAAGCGAGTGCCGCCGCATGAGTCGGAAAGCTAAATTTGGCAAACCGCAGCGAATCATGGCCATGAGCCGGAAGGAAGCGCGGCAGATGATGCGCGATCCCAGCAGCATTGCGCTGGGCATCGTTCTTCCACTATTGCTGATTCTTCTCTTCGGATATGGCTTGTCATTAGACGCCCATCACGTTCCGGTGGCAGTGGTGATGGAGGATCATTCGCCATCGGCACAATCCGTTTTCGGAGCTTTTGCCGGTTCACGATATTTTCAGCCGCGGGCGGTTAACTCCATGGTTCAGGCCAACCGGCTTTTAACGGCGGGAACCGTTGATGGAATTGTCCGGCTGCGGCACAACTTTTCCCGGAACTTGCGGGCGGGTCACGCCAATATCCAATTCACCACCAACAGTATTGATGCCAACCGCGCGCGGTTGATTGAAAATTATGCCAGCGGCGTGGTTTCCGGTTGGCTGGCGAAACGGGAGTTGACGCATGGGCAGCACTATTATCAGCCGGCAACCATTCAACAACAGATATGGTTTAACCGCAGCATGGACAGCCGCTATTTTCTGGTACCTGGATTGCTGGTGCTGATTATGACGTTGATCGGTGCCCTGATGACCGCACTGGTGGTGGCCCGGGAATGGGAGCGTGGCACGTTTGAGTCGTTGTTTGCCACCCCCGTACAACCCGGAGAAATCGTCATCAGCAAAATCATTCCCTATTTTTGTCTGGGCATGATCGGACTGGCCGTCGCGGTAACGGCGGCCCGTATCCTGTTTCAAGTGCCGATTCGCGGATCGTTACCCGTCTTAATTCTGGTCTCGGCACTGTATCTCCTGGTGGCACTGGGCATGGGGTTGCTGATTTCCACGCGGACAAAAAATCAGTTTATTGCCAGTCAGGCGGCACTGTTGCTGACGTTTTTACCCGCGATGATGCTCTCCGGTTTTATTTTCGATATCCGCAGCATGCCACCGGCCATTCAGGCCATCACCTACGTGCTGCCGGCGCGCTATTTTGTGGCGCTGCTGCAAACCCTATTTTTAGCGGGCGATATATGGAGTGTGATACTCCCCAATGCGGCGATGCTGGTGTTGATGGCCATCATTTTTCTGGGTTTAACCCGGCGGTTAACCGTGAAACGGTTGGTATGATATGAACATATTACTTCGCATTCTGGCGTTGATCCGCAAAGAATTGATCGCGATCTTCAAAGACCCGCGCAGCAGATTTGTGGTACTCGGGCCGCCGATATTGCAGATGATTATCTTCGGTTATGCCGGCACCTTTGATCTCAACCACGTTCCGTATGTACTGGTGGACCAGAGCCACTCCAGTGAATCGGCACGCTTCATCAGCCGGATGAACGGTTCAGGTATTTTCACATGCGTGGCCGCGGTGGGAAATATTCAGCAGGCCCGTCCCATACTGGATTCCCGGCGGACACTGCTGATTATCCAGATTCCTCAGCATTTTCAACGCGATCTTTCAATCGGCCGGACGGCCCAACTGCAGGTGATCGCTGATGGCCGTAATTCCAATACCGCCGCCTTGGCTATTGGCTATCTCAACGAGATTCTCAACGCATTCAACGCCGATTTTATATCTGCCCATTCCGGCGGTACACCCCCGCCGGCGGTGTTGCATATACGCTCTTGGTTTAATCCGGATTTACTTTCCCGCTGGCAGATTGTCCCGGCGATGATCGGACTGATCACCATGCTGGCAGTGATGATTCTCACCGCCATGTCCGTCGCCAGAGAGCGCGAGCAAGGCACGTTTGATCAACTGCTGGTCACGCCTTTTACGCCGCTGGAAATTATGGCCGGCAAAGCCATACCTCCCATTCTCGTGGGATTAGGGCAGTCCGCGATCATTTTTCTCATTGTGCGCTACTGGTTCCAGGTGCCTTATTACGGCACTCCAGAGGCCATTATCCTTACCTTTGTGATTTTTATTTTCGCGGCCGCCGGCCTGGGGCTGCTGGTATCTTCCATCTCATCCACCATGCAGCAGGCTCTTCTGGGCACATTTGTTCTGGTGATGCCATGTGCGCTATTATCCGGTCTTGCCACGCCGGTATCCAACATGCCCAAGGCGGTGCAGGATATTACCCTGATAAATCCGTTGCGCTATGATGTGCAGGCGGCGCGGGAAGCATTCCTGCAGGGAGCCGATGTCCACCAGCTTTTGCCGGAACTTATACCCATGGCCATCATCGCCGTCGTATCCCTTCTGACCGCATCATGGTTGTTCCGGCGAATACAATAGCACACTCGCGGCATAAGTTTATTGGTGGGTCTGATCCCGTTAATGTTGATGTTATGTACCGCGGTAAACTTCTACATCCACAGCCGTCGTGTCTTTGAGCGTGTTTTTGACCGTGCATTGCTGTGCCGCACGTTTAACAGCATCCACACGGGATTCCGGAAATTCCGCGGGCAATCGTATGTCTACCATCACGGCCCCAACACGAAGCGGACCTTTTACTACTTGAAACTCCAGGTCTATTTCAAAGCCTTCATGAGGGAGTTTGGCTATTTCACAATATTTTGCGATGTGCATGGCCATGCACGCACCCAGAGATGCGGTAAAAAGTTCAACCGGCTCCGGCCCCGCGTCCGCACCCCCTAAGTTGGCCGGAACATCGAGAACCACGTTGTGACCGCGAATATCGGCTCGCACGCGCAGGGCATTTTCATGTTTAATGCAAATAAGACTCATAAGCACCTCTTAGACTTCAGTAATCGTAATGGCCTGCGGTTCACACATGGAGACGCAGCTTTGGCAATTGCTGCAATCCGAGGCATTGGCCACGATCACATGGCCATCCTCCAGCTTGTAAACCTCATTGGGACATATATTGATACACTCACCACATTTGGTACATTTTGTTTCGTCGATAACAATCAGATACATACTGTTCTCCTTTATTTTTTAAGCACCAAAGCCTTCCCCAACAGATCCATGACGCCAACAACTTGGGCCTCCATGTCATAATGTTTAAATGCCACCGGGAACTGTGCCTTGCAGATAGCACAAGGCGTAGCCAGAACTTTTGCACCACTGGCACGGAAGGCTTCTAATCTTGGCTTGACGCCGTTCATTCGTGTTTCCATAAGTTCCTCGGTCAACAGGCCTCCGCCGGCACCGCAGCAGAATGTTTTTTCCCGGATCGTGTTGGCGGGCATTTCGCGGAAGTCATTTACCACCGCACGTAAAATTTCCCGCGGCTCCTCCATAAGACCTCCGGCGCGAGCCAGATTACAGGGATCATGATAGGTAACAACCAGACCATCGTTGGCGGATTTATTCAGCTTGAGCCGGCCTTCGCGGATAAGCCGCGCCGCGAGTTCACAAATATGTTCCGGACACGGTGGTTCCAGAAAATCCAATGGGCCGTTGAGGGTGTTCATAAACGCCTGCGCCGCGCGCCAGGCGTGACCGCATTCACCCATTACCAGGCGTTTGACGCCCAGTTGCCGGGCGGCGTCCACGATTCGCAGATTGATTTTTTTGAGTTGCTCATAGTTCAGGAACAATCCAAAGTTTCCCGCTTCACTGGCGTAGGAACTCGTGGTCCAACTGATATCCGCCGCGTGAAACATCAGGGCATATCCCATCATCGTATCGGTGTTGACAAACAAATCAGCCGACGGCGGCACCAGCAGCACGTCCGCACCGGCCTGATTGACCGGAACTTTGATATCCAGCCCGGTTTGCGCTTTGAGTTCCTCTTCCAGAAATTGGCATCCATCGATCCAAGCGGCCTCCGGAATACCGATATTGTTGCCAACCTCATGGGCTTTTTTTATGACCTCAGTGACATATTTTGGCGCTACGCCAATTGCCGCCATGATTTCTCGAGCCGCCATGGTTATTTCCGCCGTGTCCACGCCAAACGGGCAGAATTCCGCACAACGACGACACTCGGAGCATTGGTAAAAATAGGTGAACCATTCATTAAGCACCGTATCGGTGAGTTCTTCACCTGCCGCCAAATGACCCGATCCCCTTCCGGCAGCGGTAAAATGCCGACGGTATACTTTCCGCATAAGTTCCGCACGGGCGACGGGCATGTTCTTCGGATCGCCCGTACCCAGGAAGAACGGACACTTATCGGCGCAGGCACCGCAGCGGACGCAAATATCCATATACAGCGCCAGTGACCGGCGTTGATGCAATAGTTCATCAAATTTGCACAGCGCCTTCTCCCGCCAGTCCGCGGGAAGTTCCGGTGCCAGGCCCAGCGACACCATCAGATCTTTTTTGGCGCGATGGGCCTGCACATTGACAGCAGCATCAGGATGAAGTTGTGGAATTTTCATTCGCTTTTTCCCAGGAATTAACAAAGCGCTGTTCACGCGGATTATTTCGTTGATTAAGCGTTGGACTGAAAAGCGCAACACCTCCGATATGCACCAGTTTGCTGAATGGAATATAGATCAGCAGTATGCACACAAGAATGACATGGAGGGTGAAAACCGGATCGCTCGGCGGGGCCACGGGATGCAGCGCCAACCAACCCGCGACAAATTTCTGGGCTTGCACAATATTCAACCCTCCCATGAATCGCATGGCATTCCCCGTGACAATGATCAGAAGCAGCAGAACCAGCGCGAAATAGTCGCTGAAGGTTGAAATCCATCGCACCCGCGGCAGGATCAGCCGGCGGATCAGTAACCATGAAAGCATCGCAACGGCCAAAATACCCACCGCGCTGCCGACGATCTGGGCCATGTTTTCAAATTGCTTTTCATTGAGTCCCATCGCCGTCTGCGCCATGTGAGGAATTACCAGACCGCCAAGATGCCCCAGAAAGAGCAGCGCAAGCGAGAAATGAAACAACCAGGCCGAAATCCACAGTGAACGATCCGCCTTGGCCAACGCTCGAAATCCGAGTAATTCTCCGGCCAATCGCCCCATTACCCCCGGGACATGTTTCGGCGCGGGCGTGAGCACAATGTTCAGCGGTACAGGTGTGCGCACCCAGATGTATATACGCCGCCCCATGCCGATTAGAAAAATCGCGGCAGATACATATAACAGCGCTGGCAGGAACCGTTCCATCATAAACATACGCCCTGAAATGGGAGGTCTGCGTGCGTAATATCGCTATCGCATCCGGAACCATTTCATTTTTAATCGCCCGCGATCACGCCTATATGCACCCAGTGGGCTTGGGTAATCCGGCGAGCTTGCAGGCCCCTTTAGCCGGCCCGGTTGAGAACAATTCATAAATGCGCTTGAGCGGAAATCCGGTTTGCTTGCAGACCATCCGAATCGGCGGCGCAACATTGAATTTCTGATAGTACTCACGCAGATAGTTTATCACCTTCCAGTGATCATCCGTGAGTGCTTCAATGCCTTCGGACTTGGCCAGACCGATGGCCACATCCGGCGTCCATTGCGTCGTGTCCTGCATGAAGCCGTCTTCATCGACTTCAAATTGCTTTCCGGCAAGTGTAACTACAGACATAGCAGACTCCTTATCTTGTTTACCAGGTAAATCGCACATTGGCCTTGGCGTACTCCAAGGCACGCGCGTCATAGTTGTCTATAATTTTGAACGAGAGCGGCAAACCTGTACGTTGATAAAATTTTTCCCAACCGATGCGGTTGATCCATTCCCCGACGCGCTCGTCCTTGCGGGCGTTGGCCGACCACGCATTAACAATACTCTTGATCATACCGGTAACTTCCGGCCAGTAGGGTGGGTTGTTGGGCAAATACGGAATCACGACCTTTGCCATCGCCGGTCCGTCGCCGGTGTTGCCGGCTTTACCTCCGACCACGATCGCCACACCATCACCCATGGGGCTTCCAATCGGTGCCATTGCGGCGCACGACACAGAACAGGCCGGACAATGGATGCAGCGTTTCGGATCAATCTCCACCATGCCCGGCCCTTTAGGGCGAATGGCCCCAACTGGACAAACCGAAATCACCAATGGCAATTCACAGCCCTTGAGTTTCTCTTCATGAATAGGCGGCAGATCGCGGTGAACTCCGATAACGGCAATATCCGCCGTGGAAGATTCACCACAATTGTTGAGACAGCCAGATCCCGAAATTTTCAGTTTCGCCGGCAGACAATCATGTGTATATTCCTTCATCAGCATTTCCGAAACCGCCTTCATAATCGCCGGTGGGTCGGTGGCCGCCAGATGGCAATGCAAATAGCCGGTGCAGCAAACAGTGTTGTGCAGCGAACGATTGGTGCCCCCGACGGGAAAGCCCATTTTGGCCAAGCGAGCGATAAGTTGGTCAATGCGATTTTCCGGCACGCCGACAAACTCGCAGCTATTGCGCTGAGTAACGCGGAAGTAGCCTTCGCAAAACTCATCGGCTACATCACAAATAGTCCGCAACGTTTGCGTGCTGACGCGAGCATTTGGCGGCATACCGGCACGTACGGTAAAACAGGCCTCTCCTGATTCGGAATCATGCTTGATAACGCCGGGGAGGGGGTGTTCGTGTGATATCCATTTGCCGTAATTGCGTTTTACAATCGGCGGCAAATTAGCTTCCAGCGGTGGTATTCCTATTCCTGGCATAATTATGATCCTCAATTGGAGCTTTGAATCGGTTCTGGGGCTGAAACACGTTCGTCTTTTATTTCATCGGGTTCCCAGTGATAATACAAATTGGTTCGGGGCTGAGCGAAAAGTTGCGGCGACAATGGCACGCCGATAAGTCGGAAAAATTCGTTCGGGCCGATGCGCAACAGGAAATCACCCATGCGTTCCTTCTTGCGCGCGTGTTCGTCATAAACCTCGGTAATTTTCTCGATAATATCGAAGATTTCTTTATAATCCGGCGGCACCGCTTTCATGAACGGCACGACCACTTTGGCCAACATGGGACCATATTTCCCGCGTAATTTTCCACCCACGAGAATCGCCACGCCCCGGTCTCCTCCGGGCCGCACGCCGGAAATTTTATTAATGCAGTACATACATCGCAGGCAACTGTCACCATCAATGCTCAATCCGGCTTTGGTATCCCAATTGAGGCATCCGCCCGGGCACCGCGTACACACCGTCCCCATGTCGCCTCCGCTGTCCACCCATGTTTTGACCTTCTTTTGATCAATCACCGGTAGATCACGAAAAACGCCACAGACAAAAATATCCGCCTTCTGCCCGCCGCGTACGCAATCATTGGGGCAACCGGAAAACTTGCATTTGACCTTGTGCGGAAAGCGGGGATATTGCACGTCATCCAAAAATCGCTTGTACCACGCGGCACGGAATCCCAACGTGTCATAAAGCGGCAAGTCGCACTTGGCCGGCCCAATGCACTCTTCGCTGGTGCGAAAATCATCGCCGGTCGAACCTACATCAAACCCAAGCTGGACAATTTCCTCCACCGCCGGCTTCAGATTTTCCGTCGGGATACCCAGCATTTCCAGATCGCCTCCGGTACTCAATAAGTGCAGAAGACCGTATGCATATTTATCGGCGATGTCGCAAAGTTTCCGCATGCCGTCGGTTTTGAAGAAATTTCCGCACGGATCCATGATCCGAACAAAATTGGATCCCTTGGTAATATCAGGCCGGGCGGAAGAACGAACCAGCACGCCCGCCGCCACACCCGGCAGCGAAACGTAGCCGCCATAGCCCCATTGCGTGGCACGTTTTTGTAGCGCCTGCTCATACATCTGCAGAGGATAACGCGTCTTTTTGAGTTCCGCCGCATGACTGGGCCAAGCCCCATGAGAAATCGCATCCATCATCGGTGTGGGTGAATCGACGTGTTCCTCATGGCCAACCGGCGCGGGGGTTGAGGCGTTTACCTGCGCCTTCGGGGCCGCCACATCGGCTTCCTCCGTAACGCGAACTTCTTTAAGCCGTCCCGATGCCAGGCACGACGGACAAATGGATGATTTTTTCAGCAGGTATTCATAACGCTTGGCCTTGCGTGGGATTTCCGCCAGTTCGGTTGCGGTGTATTCTTCCACCGTAAAGCCGCACTTGGCACAACATAGTTTAATTTTTTCCATGATCGTTCCCTTTTTTCATTTCCGTGGCCCGTGGCTCATAGGTTCTTTTTCCTTACAACACTTGATTAACTCCATAAGGCGTGGCTCCGGTCGTGTTGCAAGGCGGCGGAGAATAGGCAACCGCATCCAGTCTGCCGCTGCAACATCACAAGATCGATTTTAGACAACGGTCATGGGCCATGAAATAGGGAAACCGCTGTTTGCGTACTAGGGCCTGTGTCGCAACAGAACATAGGATAATGCCCTACCTGCTGTCGAGAGAATTAAAGCCTCGACGGCCTATCAGCACAGCCCGTGCGTCGAGTGCCACAAAAATGCTCCGCCGCAAAACACGCCGATGGCTTGCCGAAAACGTCAAATGCGTTGAGAATTATGGGTTGAAGTCCTTGCGGAAGCGGGGACCTGGACTGTAGCATTCTTTAAGGAGTTTTTTATGGCTGATATTACATTCAAAGGCAATCCTATTCACACCGTCGGCGACGGGCCTCAAGTGGGTGGCAAACTTCTGGCATTTACACTGACCAAATCGGATCTAAGTGAATTAAAATCCACCGACCTGGCCGGCAAGACGGTTATTCTCAACATTTTCCCCAGTATTGATACTTCTGTTTGCGCCCGATCAGTACGACAATTCAATATTGATGCGGCATCCCTTGCTAATACGGTCGTGCTGTGCGTCTCCGCCGATCTTCCCTTTGCGCAAAACCGCTTCTGCGGAGCGGAGGGAATCAAAAATGTCCAGACACTTTCCACTTTCCGCCATCCGGAGTTCGGCAATCTCACCGGACTGACCATCGCCGACGGTCCGCTGGCGGGTTTACTGGCCCGCGCGGTGGTGGTGGCGGATGGCACCGGCACGATCAAATACGTGCAACTGGTGCCCGAAATAGCCCAGGAACCAAACTACACTGCAGCCATTGACGCGGCAAAAAAATAAATGTTCGCCGTTTTTTTCGATCCCACCATGGCGAGGCGGCGTAGTAAACATAATGTCGGTCGTTGTGGGTTCGCCCCACGCCGGTCACGGTATTGCGCAGGGCTGCTGGATAATGCGTTCTTGGAGTTGCACACCCATGACCAATGACGTAAACACCACCTGGCTGGAAACCGCGCCGGGCCGTCGCGCTTTTTACGCCCGCCCCGCCGCTGCCGGGAAGCATCCGCTGATTGTCGTACTTTTTGAAGTGTTCGGCCTCAATGAACATTTTCAGGATGTCGCAACCCAGATCGCCCGGAATGGTTATTGTGCCGTGGTGCCCGATTTTTTCGATGGAAAAGTTTTCGGCTATGCGGATATCCAGGGTGCCATGAATACGGCCAGGGATCTTAATTCCACAACTGTCTTGGAATACATCACGCAAAGCATTGATGCGCTAAACAATAATACCGAGGTGGCCACTGATCGGTGTGGCATCATCGGCTTCTGTATGGGCGGGCGGTTGAGCTTTCTGGCGGCTTGTAAGCTGGGATCCAGAATAAAGGCAGCGGTAGCATTTTATGGTGGATCCATTGCTCCCGTGGCACCGGATCGCATGGGCCGCACAAGCCTGCTGACGGAGGAAAATCTCAGCAATCTCTCCGCCCCGCTATTTCTTGCCTATGGCAGTGAGGATACGCACATTCCCCCCGATGAGCACGCCCGCATTGTTGAAGCTCTCAGCCGGCATAAAAAACGCTACACACTGGCATTATTCGACGGCCCGCACGCCTTCGCCAGCGATCGCCGAGAGTCCTACCGCGCTGACGCCGCCAGACAAGCATGGAAAATGGCGTATGAACATTTTGGCGTGCTATAACGGTCTGTCACGCCACGCCTTTTGTCAGATAGAAACAGGATGGTCAATGTTCGTACCAATAGTTATGATATCAATCAGTTGCAATTGAGGACGTGTAAATGGTGACACATACGATCAGGGGATTACAATTTCCGCATTTTGAGGAAGAATTGCGGGATCTGGTGAAGCAGCATAGAAAAATACGCCATGAACCTTTGGTCTGGGCAATCTACTACAAGCCTAACCGAAAGATTAACGATATATTTGTCTTTGAAGTTCTTGAGAATTTCGGCAATGGAGGAATCGATCCAGACCGTGAATTCTTCGAGGTCACATACGGCTACGCTTCCGGCTTTCCCATGAACAAGAACCAGGAGTTGCATCTCGTGCTGACAAACCCCGCCGAGTTCAAGCGTGCGGCAAAAGAGAACTGGGCCGGCTTTGGCGAGCTTAAGCAGGCGGTTGAATGCGGGGACTTTAAGATACTTAGTCCGCTCAAGAAACACACCGACCTGCAAAGGCTTCTAAATGTCTAATGGCATTCACCGATTTTGGCTCTCACAGGCCCATTCCGATTTGGCCGCCTCCGGGCGGGTTCTGATTCCCAACGACAGCAGTACTTATTGCCAGGCAATTTCCAAGTACCAACAGGCAGTTGAAAAAACAGTTAAGGCGTTGGGGGAAGCCCTTGATAGCACTGGAATTATGACGTTGCCCAGCAAATATTACTACCGGCACGACGTTAGTGAGATGGCCAAAGCAATGTTGCCACTCGTGATGACCGGCAGCCATGCCGTGCTGCCATCGATCCAGAACATCTTGCACTTCCGTGCGATTCAAGAAATCACTAAGCTTTGCTCGCTCGCCCCGGCACGGCCGCAACCAGGCACTCTACATCCCAAAAATACGGAGTACCCGTATGAAATCAGCTCCGGCCAGTGGACTTATCCAGCGAGCCCAGGTTCATTTAAATTGAAGGATGTCGAACGATTCCGCAGTTTTTCCTTTGGACTCTATGACAAGTGCAGTCGCGTTGTCGCCGCTCTGGATCGGGCACCTTAATCCACGCCGGCTTCGACCTCCGCTGATTCGTTATTCACGGCGGTTTTCAGCGGAATTTTTGACATTGCCCGCCAATCCAGATGGCATTTCCAGTTGCGGTCATCGCGCTCCGGATAATCCGTGCGAAAATGCACGCCGCGCGTTTCCTGCCGCACACCCGCCGCCGCGGTTATCAAACGTGACATCTGCAGCATGTTCTGCAGTTCCCAGCCCGCCGGCTTATCAAACACTTTGTCCAGCAGATAGTGGGACCAGAAATCGATAATTTCCAACGCCTCATCCAGCCGCGGCCCCACCCGTTCAATGCCGACATTGCGCCACATTAACGATCGTAATGATCCAAATACGTCCTGAATGTCCAATTCCGTGCGTTCACTGGGCGCAATTTCCGCCGCCAACATCGGCACTTCCAACGGCCGACTTTGCCCCGCCAATGTCGCAACCGCATCTTCACCCGCCCGCTTGCCGAATACCAGCGCCTCAATAAGTGAATTGCTGGCCAACCGATTGGCCCCGTGTAAACCGGTATAAGCCGCCTCACCAACGGCATATAAGTCCTCCACATCGGTCCGCCCCATCAAGTCACACGCCACGCCACCCACCATGTAATGCGCACTGGGATGAACCGGAATGGGTTGTCTGGCGGGATTAATTCCGAACTGGATGCACACCTGATAAATCCCGGGAAACCTGGTCTTAAACGCCTCCTCACCGATGTGCCGACAATCCAGAAATACGTGCGTCGTGCGGGTTTTCGCCATCTGCGCCATGATGCTGCGCGAGACCACATCACGCGGAGCCAACTCCAACTGCGGATGATAATCCGGCATAAACCGGTAGCCGGCCTTGTCAATAAGCCTGGCACCTTCACCGCGAACGGCCTCACTTACAAGCGATCGCGCTGAACCGGCTATATAGATGGTTGTGGGATGAAATTGCACCATCTCCATATCTCGAAGTGTCGCTCCCGCACGCCACGCCATCGCGTGACCGTCAGCCGTCGCAATTGAAGGGTTAGTCGTTTCCCGATACAACGCCCCGGCACCGCCACTGGCCAAAATGGTTTTGCGACCGAACATGACAAACAATCCACGCTGCTGGTTCCACGCCAAAGCCCCCAGCACACGGTTTTCCCGCGTTACTAAATCCAGCACAAATGTATGTTCTAATATCGATACCTGATCTTTTTTGCGCACCACGCCCATCAGACAGTTCGCCAGCTCCCGTCCGGTGGCATCACCCAAAGCATGAACAATCCGTGCAAAGGAATGCCCCCCTTCCCGCGCAAAGGCCAACCGGCCATCGGTCTCCCGGTCAAAGTTGGCACCCCATCGTATGAGTTCCTCTATCCGCGCGGGGCCTTCCCGTACCACCGTTTCCACCGCCGGCCGGTCACCCAGCCCGCACGCCACCGTCAGGGTATCTTCAATATGACTTTGAAAACTGTCATCGGCCTGCATCACGCTGGCAATACCACCCTGAGCATAATACGTATTGGATTCCGACAATTCATGCTTGGATACCACCAGCACATCCAGCGCGTCACCGGCCGCGGCGGCCGCCCGCAACCCCGCAACCCCGCCGCCGATAATCAGCACATCGGTATGTATTTGCGGCAGGCGTTTGGTCTTAAATGGCAGCAGATACCGGCGATTCATTCCAATACTCCTCACGGTTGTGCAACTCGCAAACCAGTGCCCTGCTCATTATACGGCGCTTTTGATGGCCATGAGTAATTGCTCGTGCTCTGTCGCGCCTGCAAACAATGTCCCGCCGAGAAATGAGGTTTGCAAATGGGAAGCCGGAATTATGGCATCCAGCAGGTTGTACAGGGCCTGTGACCGATTCTGCAACGCGGCGGCACCGCCAACATTTAGGAGTTAGGAGTTAGGAGTTAGGAGTTAGGAGTTAGAAGTTGGGAGTTGGGAGTTGGGAGTTGGGAGTTGGGAGTTAGAAGTTAGAAGACCTTGCGAATTTCAAGGTGCCCAAGATGCTCAAGTTCGGGGGGCAAG